>NZ_LWHG01000031.1 GCF_001625445.1 Haladaptatus sp. R4
TCCGCGGGCCGTGTCTTGCTTGCTCAAATTCCCTCCTGCGTTCTCCCACTCGTACTGCGGCGAGCACACGCTACGCGGTGCTCGCCGGGTAGCTCGTGAGAGAAACGCCGAGAGGGAGATTTGAACTCCCGTGTCCGTGAGGACAGCAGATTTCGAATCTGCCGCCTTGGCCGGGCTAGGCTATCTCGGCTCACTTTCCAGTACTGCGTTTTGCACTTTATGGGTTTCGATTTAGGTCACGGGAACCTATCGGACCACCACATTAAAATCGATGGCCGTTGCGTGATATTTCATGGACGTTACAGACGCGAATACCAAGGCAGAATCCGTCCTCGATGCGATCGGAACTGCCGTCATCGCCGACCGCGAATTCCTCGAAACTGTCCTCCTCGGTGTCATGGCAGGAGGCCACGTCCTCCTCGAAGACGTGCCCGGAACCGGAAAGACGCTCACCGCGCGGAGCTTCGCCTCCGCGCTGGGCCTCTCCTTCAGTCGCGTGCAGTTCACCCCCGACCTGCTCCCGGCCGACGTGACGGGAACGCACGTGTTCAACGAACAGGACCGCCAGTTCGAGTTCAACGAGGGGCCGATCTTCGCCAACGTCGTCCTCGCCGACGAGATCAACCGCGCGCCGCCGAAGACGCAGTCCGCACTCCTCGAAGCGATGGAGGAGGGACAGGTCACCGTGGACGGCGACACCCGCGAACTCCCGAAGCCGTTCTTCGTCATCGCCACGCAGAACCCCGTCGAACAGGAGGGGACCTTCCCGCTCCCCGAAGCGCAGGTGGACCGCTTCGCCGTCAAAACCAGCCTCGGCTACCCCGAACTCGACGGCGAGATCGAACTCCTCCGCCGCCGTGCGGGCCGCGACAGCCAGAGTCCGACGATGGAGAGCGTCCTCGACAACGAACTCGTCACCGCCCTCCAGTCCGTCCCCGAAACGGTACGCGTCGAGGAGGACCTGCTCGAATACATGGCCGCCATCGCCCGCGAGACGCGGGAGGACCGCCGCGTCGAGGTCGGCGTCTCCCCCCGCGGGACCCAGCGCCTCTTCGAAGCGACCCGCGCCCGCGCCGCGATGAAGGGCCGCGACTTCGTCACCCCCGACGACGTCAAACGCGTCGCCTATCCCCTCCTCTCCCACCGCGTCGTCCTGACCCCGGACGCGAAGGTGAACAACGTTCGAAAGGACGAAATCATCGAATCCGTGCTGGACAGCGTTCCCGTGCCGACGGTCGAATAGGAAAATCGATCTTTTCTTTCTCACGCCCGCAGCGCCGACGTGAGCGCCAACGTCGCGATCAGCAGGAACACCAGCGCTGTCACGGGTTTACCGCCGCCACCGACCAGATACACGCCGTAGCCGAGCGCACCGGCGGCGACGCCGACGATGGTGCTCGATGCGGCGTGCATGATTTCGAGCGTCCGCGTGTCCGCCTCGCGGCCCAGTTGCTCGCCGACGTTGATGGCCTGTTCGCCGAAATCCCACGCGAGGACCGTCGCTATCGCGCCGGGAATCAGGAGTTCCGGCGTGCCGCGACGAGGCTCCCGGCCAGAATTCCGGCGAGGAGGACGAACCCGCCGGTCGTGACGAGGCGGCGCGACCCGCGGACGACGCCGATGGCCACGAACAGCAGGCCGAACAAGCCGAAGAGCGCGCCGATGCCGCCGAAGAGCGCACCCGCCCCGAGCGCGACGGACGCGGCGATGACCGAAAGCAGTTGACTCACCCGCGCCGGGGAGCGGTCGATGGGTTCCGAAGCGGTCCCGCTCATCGTGCCCACCGCCTGTTCATCTTCGCCAGCGTAACGCCAAGCAACTCGTCCGTGTCCCAGTCCACGGCCCGGATGCGCTGGCGCGGATCGATTGGAGCCGTTGTCTTCGTTCCACCTGTGCGAGCCGTTCCCCGACCGACACGTCCGTCGTCGGGTCCGGGCTGACGACGGTGACGGCGTGGCCGATAGCGTCGAGCCGCCGTGCGATTTTCGGCGCGAAGTCGTCACAGAGCGGGGAGAAGAACACCACCTGTGCGTCGCTCGGCAGTCGTCGCCGAAGCCAGCGCAGCGACATCGTCGAGTAAAACGTCTCGTCCGACGGCGTCCGAGCGAACGCGCTGGCGTGCGAGAGCAGTTCCCGCGCTTCGACGCGGTGGGTTTCACCCGTTGCGGGGGCAAGCCACGCGTCTTCCGGGCCGAGCGCGGCGATTCCGACCCTGTCGCCGTTGTCGAGGAGCGCGCTGAACGCGTCGCCAGCGGCACGAATCGAGTGTTCGACCGCGCCGGGGTCCTCGTCGTCGCTCGTCAGGTACGCCTGTTTTCGCACGTCCACGAGCAGGACGACGGTCGCCGTCCGCTCCTCGCGGAACTCGACGGTCGTCAGTTCCCCCGTGCGGGCCTTTCGTTTCCAATCGATGCGCGAGAGCGGGTCGCCGGGGCGGTACTCGCGCGTGGCGAAGAATTCGATGCCCGTCCCGCCTTCACGGGTCGTCACCCGACCGACGTGACGAATCGTCTGTTCGCGGAGCGGTACGTCCTCGGCCGTCGATTCGAGTTGTGACGTACACGAAATCGTCGTCTCGTCTTCGAGTTCGAACTCCTGTTCGAGCGCACCGCTGAAGTCCCGAGCGAGGGCCTGTGCAGGGGCGAAGACGTGGTCGCCTCGAACCGCCTCGACGGTGTAGGTGAACACCGCGCGCTTGCCGGGGCGAAGCGCGGTTCCGATCCTGGGCGACCCGGCCGTCACGCGAAGTCCGTCCGGAACGCCGTCGACGACCCGGAGGTCCGGTGCGGTCCTGTCGCCGACGTTCTCCACGGTCACTTCGACTTCGGTTTCGTCGCCCGGCGCGGGTGTCGGATTGCGGACGACCCGGCTCAGTTCGAACGCCGTCGATGGCGGCGTGGCGGTCCGGGCGTACGCCGTGAACGCGACGCCGACGACGCCGACGAGGAGTGTGACCGGGCTCTCGGTAAATATCCCGACTCCGGCGGCGAGCAACACCATTGCGCTGACGCCGTGCCAGCGGTTGGTCTCACGGAGGACGTTCATTGGCTTTCCTCCACGTAGCGGGCGACGGCATCTGCCGTCTTCCTCGCGCGGTGTTGAAACGTGGTCTCGCCGCCGAGCGACCGACGCAGCCACTCACGCCACGAGCGGCGGGGAGCGGACGGTCCGCCGAGGAACGCGGCGGCTTCCGGGTCGTCCGTCCACCGTCCCGTCTCGATTTGGGTCCGCGCCTCGTCGGCCGAACAACCGTCCCGCCTGATGATCGCTGCGACGAGCGAACGTTCGAGGCGTTGCCGGAGTTCCTTTCGCGACCGGATGAGACGTTTTCTGTGGCCGGAGTGAACGATTCGGAGCAGTTCGTCGAACTCCTGACCGGGCGTCGGCAACGTCACGTTCGTCTCCGGGTCGCCCGTGTCCGCGCCCTCCACGTCGGTTCCTCTCCGCTGTTGGATCACGCGAAGTCCTTGGACGAACGCCAGCACTCCGACGACCTTCACGAACACCTCCTGAAGGGGGAACATCGTCGCCAACCCGGGCGCGACGGCAACCGCGAGCCCCCAGCCGACGGCGAGGAGACCGACGACGGTGACGACCGTTCTGCGTTTCATTCGTCACCCTCCTCGTCGTCCGCGTACGCTCGCTCGATACGACGGAGCGCGTCTATTGCCCGCCGTTCGTGGTCCCCGCTGGCGTCGTACCCTCCGTATCGAACCTCCTCGAAGACGCCCGTCAGTTCGTTCACGTCCTCGGGGTCCATCCCCGCGTCCACCGCGGCCGACGCGAACTCGCCCGGCGTGCTGGAGTGTGGCGACGGCACGTTCAGATACTCGGTCATCTCGCGCCACGCCCGATACACTTCGTTCTCGACGCCCGATTCCGACTCAATCCGGTCGGCGGCCTCACCGGCCGCCCGACCCACCGCAGCGATGTCGGGTTGGTTCTCCTCCACGTTTCCGGCGTCCGGCCCCGTTTCCTCGTTCCCGCTCGAACTCCGAACGAGGAGGACGACGGCTCCGAGGAGCGCGACGCCGAGGACGACGAACATGATGAGGGACGGCGTCGCCATGCCGTTCGCACCGTTGCCGAGTCCGCCGGTGCCGCCCTTGGGGAGCGACATGTCGCTCGTGTTTACCCCCCCGCCGAGAATCCCGCCACCGCCGTCGGGCGGGACACACGCCGTCAACAACGCGTGGATGAACAAGAAGGGAACGCCGACCGGTCCGACGATTGCGATCACGCCGAGACCGCCAGCCTTTCGGTAGGCGAGCGCCGCGAGTAGCAGGAACGCGACGATCATGGCGAGGATGGCCGCGGTCGAATCGAGGACGGGATAGCACGGGAGCTTGATCGGTGTTCCCATCTTCCCGCCGCCGTTCGACATCGGCGGACTCGATCCATTCGTTTGACTGCTTCCGATGCCACCGGGGCCACCGCCGAGACCGGTTCCGGACCCGTCCTCCACGGCGGAGTTCAGGGTTGCGGCGGCGAACGCGATGGCGAGAATACAGAGGAGGGCGATGACGACGACGCGGGCGGTATCTCGTTCCACGGTACCAAGTAGCTGTATTGATAACTTAGGTTTTCTGTCTTCTCACGGGGAAATAGCGTTCGTGGAAGAAGACAAAAAATAGGACTACCGATCCGCTCGGGTGCGCTTGAGACTTCCTCTACGGCGCGAACGTGGCGACGACATCGTCCCGTTCCTCCGGGGGTGCCGTAACGAAGCGGGGGCACCGAGACGAAGAATTGATCGAGTGGTCACACGAACGCGCCGGGCGAGTTCGCGTCGGTCGCCAGCAGTTCGAATAACCTTAATCGTTCACGGCGACGCGGACAAAATCGACGGGAGACGGACTCACACACAACGGCCAACCGTTATGCCGCCCCCGCTCGTGTCATCGGTATGCGATTTGTGGGGGTGGTCGTCGTCGTTCTGCTCGTCTGTATCGCGCCGGTGAGTGGCGTGCTGGCTGGCGGAGGTAGCGGAAGCGGTGGGGGTGGACACGCGAAACGGGCCGACAACCACCCGCTGGACCCGAGTTCCGACGTTATCGGCTGGGAACACGGCTACTGGTACAACGAGAGCATCGACGTGAACCAGCGGGACGGGTTGTCGAAGGCCGAAAAGAAGCGGTACGTCGCGCGGTCGATGGCCCGCGTCGAGCACATCCGAAAGCAGGAGTTCACCCATCCGGTGACGGTCGAGGCGTTGTCCCGGAAGGAGTATCGAGCGCTCGTCCGGCAGCAGGCGGCGAACAGCAACACGCCGTCGGAGCGTGCGTGGGAGAACCAGATCTGGGAGGGCTTGTTCGTCACGGGTGAGCAGGCCGACGCCGCTCGTCAGCAGACCACGCTCCTGCAGGACCGGGTCGCCGGGTTTTACCTCCCGGGAAAGAACCGCGTCTACGTCATCTCGAACGGGAAGGGGAGAATCGACAACGCGACGCTGGTCCACGAACTCACGCACGCGATGCAGGACCAGCACGGGAGTCTGTCGTCCCCGCAACTCCAATCGAACTCGATGGACGAGCGACGCGGACACGACGGCCTGACGGAAGGCGAAGCGACCTACGTCGAAAAGCGCTACGCGAACCGCTGTGGGAAGTCGTGGCAGTGCGTCGGAAAGGTACACATCGCGCGAAAGCGGACGCCGTACAGCGGCGGTAAACTCCCACCGTACAACCTCGCCATGCAGGTCGCGCTCATCCAACCCTACTCGGACGGTCCGGCGTACGTCGCGTCGAAGTTCGATTCGGGCGGTTGGTCGGCGGTGAACGAGCAGTATCGAAATCCGCCGAACTCGTCGAAGGCGGTCATCCATCCGGGAAAACGAACCGGATCACCGCCCCCGCTTCACCTCGGTGAACAGGCGCGAAACGGGTGGAAGTTGTACGGCAAACACGGTACGAACGGCTCACAGACGGTCGGCGAAGCGGGCATCTACACCATGTTCTGGTATCAGGGTCGCGCCGACGGCAATCCGATCATTCACTGGCAGCGGTTCCAGAACGCGGATCACGGGGAGTACGACCTGTTCGATTACTCCAGTCCCCCCTCGGACGGGTGGGCGAACGACCGACTCTGGCCGTACCACAAGGGGAAACAGCGCGGGTACGTCTGGCGGACGAAGTGGGAAACCGAGCGCGACGCCACCCAGTTCGTGCGGGCGTACCGCGAGTTGCTCCGCGGGAAAAACGCGAGACGTGTCGGCCCGAGCACGTGGCGAATTCCGAAGGGACCGTTCGCCGACGCCTTCCGAATCGACCGGCACGGACGAACCGTGACGATAGTCAACGCCCCGACGGTCGGCGCGCTGTCGGACGTTCGGCCGGGTTCGAAAGCAAAACGGAAAATGCAGTTCTCACGGGTTCGTTGACGAGTTGTTCGGAGATGGACGAGAGGGAAACGTCTCCGGTTCTGTCACTGGTTCGCCGTGTGCTACAGAGAGATGTCTCTCACGGTCGTCGTTCGCCGAATGAAAAATACGATTACGCGGCCGCCTCGTCGGTGGAGACGCTCGTTGGGAGCGCGTCCGTCTCGTCGGCCACGGTCAACAGGTCGTGGTAGCGGTTGCGAATCGTGACGGTGCTCACGTCCGACACTTCACTGACCGCGTCCTGCGTGAGATTTTCGCCTTCGAGGAGCGCGGCAGCGTACAGCGCGGCGGCCGCGAGGCCGACGGGCGATTTGCCGCTCGTCGCACCCGTCTCTTTCGCCGTCTTGAGCAGGTCGTGGGCGCGGCGCTTCGTCGCGGGCGTGAGGTCGAACTCGCTTTCGAACCGCGAGAGGTACTGCTCGGGGTCTGCGGGTTGGACGCCGAGGTTGAGTTCACGAACGATGTAGCGATAGGTGCGCTTGAACTCCATGCCGTCGATTCGACTGACGGTGGTCATTTCGTCCATCGTCCGCGGGATGCCGCTCTGGCGGGCCGCCGCGTACAGCGACGCGGTCGCGACGCCTTCGATGGAGCGTCCCGGGAGGAGGTCCTCGTTCAGCGCGCGGCGGTAGATGACGCTGGCCATCTCGCGGACGTTGTCCGGAAGGCCGAGCGCGCTCGCCATCCGGTCGATTTCGCCGAGCGCCTGCTTGAGGTTGCGTTCCTTGCTGTCGCGGGTGCGGAAGCGCTCGTCCCACGTTCGAAGGCGTTGCATCTTCTCGCGCTGGCGCGGACTCAGTGACCGTCCGTGGGCGTCCTTGTTCTGCCACCCGATGTTGCTCGACAGTCCCTTGTCGTGCATCATCTTCGTCGTCGGCATCCCGACGCGGGACTTCGAATCGCGTTCGCTCGCGTCGAAGGCCCGCCACTCGGGACCGCGGTCGATACCGTCGGTCTGGACGACGAGGCCGCACTCGCTACAGACGGTCTCGGCGTGCTCCGAGTCGGCGACGAGGTTGCCGCCACATTCGGGGCACACCTCCGGCTCTCGCGTCTGCTCGTCCGTCCGCTGTTCCTCTCGTTCGGGCCTATGTTTCCCCGTCCGCTTTCGTTCGATGTTCGCTGCGGGCTGCTGGTCGTTCCGATTGATTTTCGTACTCGTCATGGTGGAAGGAAATGGAACCGATCCTCGGAATAAATCGCTGGCGAGGAGGGCTCGCTAACCCAACGTAAGCGCCGAAAGTATATAAAGGTATTGCTTGACAGAGCAAGCCTTCGGACACAACTGTAAACTAGTGTACTAAAATCAGTTTTCTCTGGTAACAATTGAGAGCCAGATTAAATTGATCATAAGAATATGTACCGCCCGTTTTCGGGGAGATAGAGATGACGCGACAGACGCGACGGACGTTCTTGGCTACCGCCGGTGCCATCGGTCTTGCTGGCTGTTCTTCTATCGTGGATAAATCACCGCTCCCGATGAACGGGACCGGCCGGAATTCACGACGGAAAAAGACTACTGGACCGCCGGTTCCGGCCGCGAGCGACTTCGAGGACCTGAGCGGATGGCAGGCGGTTTCCGGGCAGGGAACGCTGTCGAAATCGACCGACGACCCGTACCGTGGGTCCCAATGTGCCCACGTGGTCGGAAGCGACGCCACGAAGGCGGGCTGTATTTCTCGAACGCTGTCGGGGACCGACCTCCGCGGGACGAATTTCTCGATGGCTGTCAAGATCGAAAACTACGACTTCGCCAAGATTCTCATCGAACTGGTCGCCCCCGACGGCGACAACGCCGTCCAACTCAAGCGGACGCTGGTCGGCCCGAGCGACCGCTGGGTGCGCGTCAACTTCGGCGTCACCGGTGTGGCGGGGACCCCGGACCTCTCGTCCGTATCCGAACTCCGAATCATCGGACGGCCGGTCGATACCAACGCCCGAGACCCCATCGAACTGTTCGTGGACGACCTTCGAACGGCCTCACGACCCGACAAGGGGGCGGTGATGTTCACGTTCGACGACAGCCACGCGACCCACTATCGAGCGTTCGAAATCCTGCAGAAGTACGACTTCGCCGGGGTAGAGGCCGTCATCCCCGAAAGCATCGGCCACGACGGCCGACTGACGACGGATCAACTGTCCGAGATGGCGGACGGCGGATGGGACATGGCCGCCCACCCGGACGTGCAGGCTCACTCCTTCCCCGAATACTCGCCGGACGATCAGGCGGCGTTGCTGAAGCGCACGCAGGAGTACCTCCAATCCCACGGGTTCGACGACGGCGCGCGCCATTTGCTCGTCCCGAAGAACGAGGTCGGTCCGGACACGTTCGACCTCGCGCGAAAATACTACGACTCCATCTACAGTTTCGGCGGCAGTCCGAACGCCATGCCGTTTGAGAACCGGGACGCCATCGTCTCGCGGGTCGACGGCAAGGACCTCGACGTGACGAAGCGGTACGTGGATTACGCCGCCGAGTACGGCCAACTCATCGTCCCGCTGTTCCACGCCATCGGCGACGGCGGCGAAATCAGCGAGTCTGACCTCGAATCGCTGGCACGGTACGTTCGAAAAAAGGACGTGGACGTCATCACCGCCTCCGACCTGCTCGACGGATAATCGTGGCGAATCGTTCGTTCATTTCGTTCAAATCGCAGCGCGCGAGTCGTTTTTTTCCCCGCCGGTACGAACTCGGTCTCCCCGAAAGGCTGACCGCCACCGCAGACTCTTAACGCCTCGCGCACCAATTGGGGGTATGACCGAGAAAGCGACACTCGCGGGCGGTTGTTTCTGGTGTCTCGAAGCGGCCTACAAGGAACTCGACGGCGTGCAGTCGGTCACGTCGGGCTACGCCGGCGGACACGTCGAGAACCCGACCTACGAAGCCGTCTGCTCCGGCGACACCGGCCACGCCGAGGTCGTCCAACTGGAATACGACCCCGACGTGGTCGGCTACGACGAACTCCTGCAGGTGTTCTTCACCATCCACGACCCCACAACGCTCAACCGACAGGGTCCGGACGTGGGGAGCCAGTATCGCTCCGCGATCTACTACCACGACGACGAGCAGAAGGACGTCGCCGAGGCGTACGTCGACGGACTCGAATCCGAGGGCGCGTTCGACGACCCCATCGTCACCGAAGTCGAACCCCTCGACGCGTTCTACGAGGCGGACGGCTACCATCAGGACTACTACGAGAACAACCCCGACGACGCCTACTGCACGATGAACGCCCAACCCAAGATTCGCAAGGTTCGGGAGAAGTTCGCCGAGAAGGCGAAACAGTAAGGTCCGCGTCAGAAGTTCGCCGAGAATCCGTTCTTCGAGGAACGCGGTCTTCGCTACCGACCGCGAAACCCCTTCGATACCGACTTCACGTTCGTCGTTCGCTACGAACGGACGTGTTGATTTTGCCGCCATCGTCCCACCGAGAGAACCTCCCGAGAGGACCTTCCGAAAGTCCCCGCCCGTTGTCTCGAAGTACGGCGCGTGACGGTCGTCATCCCAGGAACAACCGGAGCGCGAAGGCGACGGCGAACAACGCACCGACCGCGAGTCCGCCACCGGCGACCCGCATCGATATCTTCTCGAACTTGTGCAACACTCCCGTGACGAGAACGATGGCGACGCCCACCTCGCCGATAGCGAACGTAACCCATCCCGGGGCCGTCCCTCGCGTCGGTTCGAGCGGCGACGTCGGCGTCGAACCGTGTCCGGCGTGGGCCGCGACGGTCCCGCCGAGAACGGCGAGGACGAGGACGCTCATCGTCCCGATGGTGACGAACGATACGAATCCGCCGGTGTATCTCGAATTCATGACTGTGTAGCGACCGCGAGTTTTTCGCCGCGACTCGGGGACCGTGCGCTTCGAAACGGTCGTCCCGACGTTTCGCTACAGGAATTCATCGTGAAGCCACGGGAGGAATCCCGAAAGGAAGCGATCCGTCGCGGGCATGAAGTACGACCCGAAGTGGTACGTCGGGTCGAGCGTGGTGACGATGGTCCGACCCGGCCACGTCCCGTCGTCGATGTAGAGGACCGCGCCGCCGGTGTCGTCCGTTATCAACACGTCCGCCCCGTCCGGCGCGTCGAACGACCCGTGGAAGTGCCACGTGCAGTCCCCGGGAGGGACCGCCTCGAAGAACGGGTGGTCCGTCCGCGGAAATCGTAGTCCGCTGTCGCCGTCCGGGTCGAGCCACCACCAGAAGTTCGTCGGACGGAACGTCCACTCGACTTCCGGGAGCCACGGGTCGGGTTGCTGTCCGAACGTGATGACGTCGCCGCCCCCTTCGAGGAACGCGCGGAGTTGATTCCCGTGTTCGTTCCGCCGACCGATGTGTAACCGCGAGGGGACGAGCAGGCCGTCGAACGGATCGAGTTCCGTCGCCGCCAGATCGGGCAGGTAGATCACCTCGTCGAAGAACCGGGCGTATTCGGATTCGTACAACGTCCGGTGCTGGGGTGCCGACCCGCCGTACAGCGCGGCGAGTTTCGTCATCGGCGTCCCTCCGTGAGCGACCCCGAGCGTTCGGTCGCTTCGACCGTCGACGTCGCACGCATCCACTCGACCAACTGCGTCGGAACCCGTGCGGCGGTCGTGGACCGCCGCCCGAACGAGATGAGGTCGTTTCCGCTGTGGGCGAAAACCGTCCCGCCCGTGCTCCCCTCGTCGACGTACACGATGGGTTCGCCGCCCGGCAGTCGGAGAATCGTCGTGGCGTGCTCCGGCGGCGGATTGTACCCTCGCGCGAAGAATCCGGCGACGCCGCGCTGGTGGGTCAAATCCGCCATCGAAACGCCGTCGAAGACCGGATGGTCGGTCTCCTCGACGACCGTGTAATCGCCGTGCGATTCGATCTCCTTGGGTTCGAAGCAACCAGCGCCGGGGAGCCACGGACGGGAGAGGTGGCCGCTGAACGCGACGACGCCGCCCGCGTCCAGCAGTTCGCGTATCCGGTCGCGGTGTCGATGGAGGTATTCCTGGTCGGCCTGACTCGAAACGACGAGTCCGGCGATGCTGGAGAGGTCGATTCGGGTGAGGTCGTACGTGTCGATTCGTTCGAGGTTTTCCCGGACGAACGGCGTTTCCACGAATCGTCGGGTGAACGCGTCGTCGGGGTCGAGGTATCCGATGGTCTGTGTTTGAGTCATGGTTCGTCGAGTGTGGTCGCCTGCCGTCGGTTCGCCGTTTCGTCCCCCGAAAGCTCGATGGCCGCTTCGACGAGCGTCCGGGTTCCCTCGTGTCTCGGATCCCTGAGGATGGAATCGGGCGATGCTTCCTCCACGATGCGTCCGCCGTGGAGCACGGCGATTCGGTCGGCGAACGAACTCACCTGTGCGACGTTGTGCGTGATGTGGAGCAGGGTGATTTCGCGGTCGGCGACCGAATCGTACAGGAGCGTCAGGAGGTCGGACTGAAGTGGCGCGTCGAGCATCGACGTCGGTTCGTCCGCGACGAGCACGGACGGTTCGAGCACGAGCGCACGGGCGAGCGCCACGCGCTGTCGTTCCCCGCCGGACAGTTGGGACGGATACCGCGCGGCGTACTCGTCGGCGGGGGTGAGTCCGACGTCTTCGAGGGCGTTTCTAACCCGCGATGGTCGCTCCCCTTCGTCCACGTGCTCGTGGATGTCGAGCGGTTCGCGGACGATATCCGCGACCGTCCTGTTCGGCGGAATCGACTCGTACGGGTCCTGAAACAGGTAGTGGACCTCGCGGCCGAGTCGTCGTCGGTCGCGTGCCCGCTCGTCGCGGACGGTTTCGCCGTCGATTCGAACGCTCCCCTCGTCCGGCGTGGCGAGTCCGATGGTCATCCGACCGAGCGTGCTCTTACCGACGCCGCTCTCGCCGATGAGGGCGACCGATTCGCCGCGGCCGACGGACAATTGGACGCCCGAGAGCACTTCCGCATCCCCGAACCGCTTGTACACGTCGTCGTACACGAGATAGCCGTCCCCGTCGCTCGCGTCCGATGCGCCGTCTTCGACGGAGGTCTCCGCACTCGCTATCGAAATTCGCGGACAGGCGTCGAACAACTCCCCCGTGTACGGATGCTTCGGCGACGATTGGAGACGGGTCGTTTCGTCGGTTTCGACGAACTCCCCGTCGCGCATGACGGCCAGTCGGTCCGCGACGTGGCTCACCGCGGACAGGTCGTGGGAGACCATGAGGAGGGAGAAACCGCGTTCCGTCCGCAACTCGTCCAACAGTTCCAGAATGGTCAACTTCGTCACCACGTCCAATCCGGTGGTCGCCTCGTCCACGACGAGGACCGACGGGTCGTTCACAAGCGCCGTCGCGATGACGCCGCGCTGGCGCATGCCGCCGCTGAGTTCGTGCGGATAGCGACCGTAGCTCTCCGAATCCAGCCCGACGGTTTCGAGCGCCTCGTGTGCCATCGCCATCGCCTCGTCACGGTCGCAATCGCGGTGGGTCAGAATCGCTTCCACGACCTGTTCGTCGAGCGCTATCCGGGGATCGAGCGCGTTCATCGCCTCCTGCGGGACGAACGCGATCTCGTCGCCGCGAACGTCGGAGAGATCGACGCCGCCCGCCGAATCGGTGTGTAGCGTGATCGTTCCCGACGTGACGCGACCCGGCGGGCGGAGCAATCCCAGCAAGGAAAGCGCGAGGCTGCTCTTTCCGCTCCCGGACTCGCCGACGATGGCGACCGTCTCGTTCCGACGGAGCGTGAGATTGACGCCGTCCACGGCGGTCACGCCGGTACCGTACGTCACGGTCACGTCGGAGACGTCGAGGGTTGGCTCACCCGGGCGGTCGGATTCGGACGGAACGAGTTCGACGTCAGTGTTGTTCCCGCCGGTGACGACGTTCGTCCGGCCGTCCCCCGTGCGGCGTTCGGCCCCGAGCGCGAGGAAGGTGAACGACAGCACGCTGGACGTGATGGCGAGACCCGGCGGGAGTACCCACCACGTCCACGCGTCGGTGAGAAACGCGCTCCGCTTCTGTGCGAAGAACAGTATCGTTCCCCAACTCGGCGCGGTCGGGTCGCCCAATCCGAGGAAGCTGAGCGCCGCTTCGAGGAGTATCGCCGCGCGACCGCCTTGGCGAACTGGGCGATGGCGATGGGCAACACCGCCGGAACCACGTACTCGCGCGCGACGTGATAGAACGACGCGCCCATCGAACGCGACGCTTTCACGTACTCTCGCTGGCGAACCGAACTCACCTGCGAGCGCAACTCGCGGGCCGGACGGGCCCACATGACGAGCGTGATGACCCCGATGGTCGTCCACAAACTCGGTCCGAGAATCGCCGCGGAGACGATGACCAACGGTAGGAACGGGAGCGTCAGTACGACGTCGACGAACCGCATGAGGACCGTCTCCACGAGTCCGCCGACCACTCCGGCCGTGACCCCGACGATCAGTCCGGCGAGGATAGCGAGCGAACCGGCCAACAGCCCCACCAACAGCGAGACGCGCGCGCCGACGAGCAACAGCGAGAGCAGGTCGTGACCCACGTCGTCGGTACCGAGCAGGTGTACGCCGCCGGGCGATTGAAGCGGTTGGCCGACCCTCGCGTCGACGCCGTACGGTGCGAGTACGGGGGCCAACAGCGCGAGGAGGCCGAAGAGGACCACGCCCGCGCCGCCGACGAGGATGAACCACTCGCGGCGTCCGGTTTCCCCGTCCGTGAACGACACTCGCCGCCGAAGCGATTCGATACGGTCGACGTTCATGCTACGCGTCCCCCGCGTTCGATTCGCCCACCCGCGGATCGACGAGCGGGTACGTCAGATCGGCGAGGAGGTTGGCCGCGATAACGGTCACCGTCAGGACGAGGAACGCCCCCTGCAACAGTTGGTAATCGCGTGCGATGGCGGCGTCGTATATCAGGGAGCCGAGTCCGGGATACGAGAACACCGTCTCCACGACCACCGAACCGCCGACGATGGTGCCGAGCTGGAGCGTGAACCGCGTGTAAATCGGGAGAAACGAGTTCGGAAGCGCGTGACGGAACAGTACCTCCCGATCCGAGAGCCCTTTCGCCCGCGAGAACAACAGGAAGTCCTCGCCCAGCGTCGTGAGCACCGATCCCCGAGCGATGAGATACATCCCGCCGATCCGCGCGAGCAGGAGCGTAACGAGCGGGAGCGTCAGGTGCGTCGCGAAGTCGAACAGGGTGGGCAAGAGCCCGTCGGGCGATCCGATCGACGAGATGCCGTAGGACGGGAACCACCCGAGCCACGACACGAACACCGAGATGAGCAACATTCCGACCCAGAACGCGGGCGTCGACTCGGCGGTGACGAGCACCGTCATGAGTCCGGCGTCCGTCCGTTCGCCCTCGCGCCACGCGCTCCACGCGCCGAACAGCGTGCCGAGCAGCGTCGAAAACACGAGCGCCGTTCCGACGAGGAGCAACGTCCACGGGAGGCGTTCGAGCAGCACGTCCGTGACCGGTCGGCTGTACATGAGCGACGTTCCGAGCTTCCCCTGTGGAATGCCGAGCAGATAATCGAGATACTGCTGGGGGATCGGCTTGTTCAGTCCGTAGGTCGCGAGGAGCTGGTGGCGCTCCGCGACGGTCATCGACTGGACTTCCTGGCCGACGAGATACCGTAGCGGGTTGCCGGGGGCCACGTACGGGAGCGCGAAGTTGATGGTGATCGCGGCCAGGAACGTCACGCCGTACTCGACTAGCTTGCTCCCGACTGCGCGAATTCGCGTTGACATGGGTTCAGTCGAAGGATTTGGTCACGGTCGTTCCACGAACGTCCTTCGGAAGCAACGACCACTTGTGGTGAATCCCGTAACCCGGCGATTCGGCCCACGCGTCGTACTTCTTCGGCCGGTATGCGAATCGAGGCTCGGGATACCAGAGCGGAATCGAAGTCGGTTGCTCGTTGAACAGATGCTGCATCTCGAACAGGACGTTCTTCCGCGCCTCGATCGTCGCCGTCGCCTTCCACTTCTCGAAGAGGTCGTCCCACGCCGGATAGGAGATGCCCTTCTTCCAGAGATAGCCCGATCGATGGGACATCACGAACTGGTCGGGGTCGGCCACCCCATGTGGGGTAATGCTGCTGATGTACATGTCGAAGTCGCGGGAGGAGAACAGGTCGCCGATGCTGCCGGGGTCGAGCGTCTTCGCCTTCGTTTCCAATCCGACGGCGGTGAGGTCCTCCGCGACCAGTTCCGCGGCGCGGATGTACGATGGCTCGTTCGACGGTACCTTCAGCGTGAACGAGAGCTTTTCGCCGTTCGATGACTCCCTGATGCCGTCGCCGTCGCTGTCCTCGAATCCCAACTCGTCGAGCGTCGTCCGAGCCTCGTCCGGGTCGTAGGGTTGTTCGATGTCCGACGCGGTCCACGGCGATTTCGGGTGCGGATATCCCTTCGTCCCCGCGATTCCCTGCCCGAGCATGACGACGTCGAGGATGGATTTCTTGTCGATGGAGCGGGAAACCGCGTGTCGGAAGTCGTGCGTGTCGAACGGCGATCGCTCGTAGTTGATCCGGATTTCGACCAACGTCAACGACGTGGCGTGGACGACGTCGAGGTCCTCGTTCGACTCGAACTGTGAGGTCGTCGACGGGGGAACTGCGACGCTCGTCGTGTCTATCTCGCCGCTCTTCAGCGCCGTGAACATGGTCGAGTGGTCCGTGACGATCGGAATGACGATTTCGTCGACCGACGGCGTCCCCACGAAGTAGTCCTCGTTACGACGGAGTCGAAGGCGCTCGCCCGCCTCGTAATCGACGAGTTCGTACGGGCCGGTTCCGACCGGTAACTCGCCGTACTTGTACGGGTCGTCGATGTCCTTCCAGACGTGCTTCGGGATGATCGGCAAGTCTGCGAACGTGATTGCCGCGAGCGTCGGCGTGGGGTACGCGCCCTCGAAGCGAACCGTTTGGTCGTCCACGGCCTCGATGGTTTTGATGTGCGGTGCCTGACTGACGTGGTGGGTGTACCTGTTCGCGGGACCGTCCCGGTAGTATCGGTACGTGAAGACGACGTCGTCCGCGGTGAACGGTTCGCCGTCGTGCCACTTCGCGTCCGAGCGGACCGTCGCCGTCCACGTCGTCTCGTCGATCTGATTCGTCTCGGTCGCCAGTCCCGGTTCCTTCTGATCCACGTACGGGGAGGGGAAGAGTAGCCGGTCGTACACCAGGTCCTTCATCCAGTCGAATTTGCTGCTGCTGCTGGCGTAGATGTTCAACGGCGAGCCGGGGTCCGAATCGGTGCCGATACGTAACGCGTCACCCTCCGAGTCCGATCCCGTTATCGTATCGAGCTTGCCCGAACACCCCGCGAGGAAGGCGCTCGCGGTAACTGCTCCCGCACCGGTCTTGAGTAATTCCCGTCTCGACGTTCGTTGCTGAACCATATATTTTTAGGCCGACCTAAACCATTTAGCATTTCCGGTTTTTAGGTGAGCCTAAAACTAGATTGTTGTCAGGTAGAAACTCGAACACAGCGGGGAGATTCTAGCTAGAATATATTTCGTGTAATGAGAACAGTTTTGAAACCAACTGTCGCTCCCTCGAAACTTTCCCCGCGAGAGACACAATCCCGGCAGTTTTTATTACCCCGGGACGTAGGTGGGAGCAGACTGGGCAACTCGCGGGTGTGCGGCATCCCGCCGCGCGCGAGTGCCAGACCGACGTGCTGTAAGACGCCGGGGTCTGACGCTCGCGGCCCCGCGAGGATTTCAGTGAGCAACGCAACCGTCACGCCGTGTGACGTTTCAATGCTTGAGGAAAGCAAACTATGGAAATCGAAATTGCAACAATTGGCGGCTACGAAGAAGTCGGACGGCAGATGACTGCCGTCCGCGCGGGCGACGATGTCGTCATCTTCGACATGGGTCTGAACCTGTCGAAGGTGCTGCTTCACGATAACGTCGAAACAGAGAAACTCCACAGCCTCGACCTCATCGACATGGGCGCGATCCCGGACGACCGCGTCATGTCCGACTTGGAAGGCGACGTGAAAGCCATCGTTCCGACACACGGTCACTTGGACCACATCGGCGCGATCAGCAAACTGGCGCACCGATACAACGCGCCCATCGTCGCCTCCCCGTTCACCATCGAACTGGTGAAACAGCAGATCCAGGGCGAGGAGAAGTTCGGGGTCGAAAACGACCTCATGAAGATGAGCGCGGGCGAGACGATGCAGTTGAGCGACGAGGTCGAACTCGAATTCGTCAACGTCACTCACTCCATCATCGACGCGATCAATCCCGTGGTTCACACCCCGGAGGGTGCCATCGTGTACGGTCTCGACAAGCGCATGGACCACACGCCGGTTATCGGCGACCCCATCGACATGAAGCGCTTCCGCGAGATCGGCCGCGAAGGGCCGGGCGTCCTCGCGTACATCGAGGACTGTACGAACGCGGGACGCAAGGGTCGAACCCCGAGCGAATCCGTCGCTCGCCGACACCTCAAAGACGTCCTGTACAGCATCGAGGACTACGACGGCGGTATCGTGGCGACGACGTTCTCCAGCCACATCGCCCGCGTGACCAGCCTCGTCGAGTTCGCACAGGACATCGGTCGGACGCCGGTCCTGCTCGGCCGCTCGATGGAGAAGTATTCGGGCACCGCGGAACGCCTGAACTTCGTCGACTTCCCCGAGGAAGTCGGCATGTTCGGCCACCGGAAATCCGTGGACCGGACGTTCAAACGCATCATGAAGGAGGGCAAGGAGAACTACCTCCCAATCGTGACCGGCCACCAGGGCGAGCCACGCGCGATGTTGACCCGCATGGGTCGCGGCGAGACGCCGTATCAGCTGGAATCCGGTGACAAGGTCGTCTTCTCGGCCCGCGTCATTCCGGAGCCAACCAACGAAGGCCAGCGCTACCAGTCCGAGCGTCTGTTGAAGATGCAGGGCGCACGCATCTACGACGACGTGCACGTTTCCGGCCACCTTCGAGAGGAAGGGCACTACCAGATGCTCGACGCACTGCAACCGCAACACGTCATCCCGGCTCACCAGGACATGAAAGGCTTCGCGCCGTACGTGGACCTCTGTGAGTCACAAGGCTACCGTCTCGGTCGTGACCTTCACGTAACACGGAACGGTAACCTCATTCAGCTGGTGGAGTGAAATGACAGACGCGAGTACGGAATCACGCGAAGAACTCGTCACCGAGACGGTGGGGCAGCGCCGCGAACTCGTCAACGCCGCGATCGAGGAGGAGCTTCCGATAGTCGAACCGGAGCGCCTCTACGAGGCGTCCCGGTACCTGCTCGACGCGGGCGGGAAACGTCTCCGACCGACGGTCCTCCTGCTCGTCGCGGACGCGCTGGCGGACGTCGAACCCATGTCGGAAGCCTATCGAAAGTTCCCGGCACTCGACGGCGGCGAGGTGGACGTGATGGCCGCGGCGGTAAGCATCGAGGTCATCCAATCGTTCACGCTCATCCACGACGATATCATGGACGACGACGACCTTCGTCGCGGCGTGCCGTCGGTTCACCGCGCGTACGACACCGAGACCGCGATTCTGGCCGGTGACACGCTTTACTCGAAGGCGTTCGAAATCATGCTGGAGACGGGAGCCTCACCGGACCGCTGTGTCACCGCACTCGACGTACTCGCGTCCACCTGCACGAAGATCTGTGAAGGGCAGGCGCTCGACGTGTCCTTCGAGGAACGGCCGGACGTCCTTCCGGACGAGTATCTCGAAATGATCGAGAACAAGACGGCCGTCCTCTACGGGGCGGCGGCGAAAGTTCCCGCCGTGCTTCTCGGTGCGGACGAGGAAACCACCGAAGCGTTGTACCAGTACGGTATCGACGTCGGACGGGCGTTCCAGATTCAGGACGACGTCCTCGACCTGACCGTCCCGAGCGAGAAACTCGGCAAGCAACGGGGAAGCGACCTCGTCGAGAACAAACAGACCATCATCACGCTCCACGCCCGCAATCAGGGCGTGGACGTGGATTCGTTGGTCGAAACCGAGACGGTCGGCGACGTGACGGAAGCCGAAATCGACGCCGCCGTCGAGCGACTCGAAGCCGCCGGAAGCATCGACTACGCCACGGAAAAGGCACAGGAACTCGTCCAACGCGGCAAGGACCACCTGGGCGTGCTCCCGGACAACGAATCGCGCTTCCTGCTCGAACAGATCGCCGACTACCTCATCGAACGCGGCTACTGAGGTTTGGAAGCAACCTTCCCATTTTTTCAGTCCCCATCGACACAGCCAAGGCCGAGAACTACTCGTTCAGACCGCAAAAAAGAGCCGTGAATTCGAGTGTTGGTGGGTGCCTAGCAGCGTCTCTTACGAATCGACGTTTACATCACCGCCAGCGTTTGCGTTCGTGTTGTCCTGGTCGATACCGTTGTCCGAGACGGTGTCGTCGCCGGGACCGTTCCCGTTGCCTGCGATGATGACGTGGCTGTCAGAGACTGTGTTGCTGTCGTCCCCGTCAGTTATCTTCTGGCTGTTGTCGGTCGTTTTCTTCGTCACCTGATTTCCGCAATGCGGATTTTTGTGCTTCGTGTGCTTATTGCATCCTGGAAACTTGCTGGTCGCTGCGGCGGAACCGACTCCAAGACTAGCGACCATCGTGGCGACAACAGCAAGCGTCAACAGCGTCTGTAGTGTCCGTTTCATGTTTTCTCCACGAGCGGCGTCCGACCGCTCGTAAACTCGCTGCGGCCGGTTTGTATTTCAAACCATCCGACCGTTGACCCGGTTTAGGTCGCCTGCGTTCCGATCCATTCCACACTACTGCCCTCAGGTTTGTAAACAATCTATGACGCGAAAAATGAGACCCGACCGCTCTGTTCCGATTTTACGCCGAACGGAACCGAACGGCATTCATCGAGATTGTGCGTAGTAGCGAGATACAAACACGCAAGAAATACTAGCTGTTCGCGCGGATTTTTGAACGTTTGGAAGGATATCCGCCATTATCCATAGAATCTAGAATTTCTAACTAGTTTTCAAAGTCATTAATCCGAAATACCGTTTTTCAAACTCAGGGTTCATGTTATGTCCGATTCGGTAGGCTACTATCCATCGAACGCCTGCCTCGAAGGCATCCATCACTGTGCCGAAAAGCGAGGTTTTTCACCCTGACCCTCAAATCGTCGGATAATGGACGACGAGTTACGGACGAAGATCGAGACGGAGGCGGAGAAGCACGCGCTGTTCAACGCGCTGAAACACGACAGCGACGCTGACGTCGGAGCTATCATGGGGTCGCTGATGGGGGAGAATCCCGACTTCCGCGAGCACGGGAGCGAAGTGCCGGGCATCGCCGGAAAGGTCGTCGCACAGGTGAACCAACTGGACGGCGACGAGCGCCGCGACCGACTGGAAGAACTGGACGCCGAACTCGTCGAGGAACTGGACGCCGAGGACGAGGAGGACGACCAGGTGCTCCCCGACCTGCCGAACGCGGAGGAGTACGATGAGATTCGGATGCGCTGTGCGCCGAACCCCAACGGCCCGTGGCACATCGGCCACGGACGGATGCCCGCCGTCATCGGGACGTACAAGGACCTCTACGACGGCGAGATGTTGGTGCGCTTCGACGACACCGACCCGGAAACGAAGCGCCCGGACATGTCGGCCTACGACGCAATTCTTTCGGACATCGACTACCTCGGCTTCGAACCGGACGAGGTCATCAAAGCCAGCGACCGCCTCGAAACCTACTACGACCACGCCCGCGACCTCATCGAGAAGGGCGGCGCGTACACCTGCTCCTGTTCCGGCGAGGAGTTCTCGAACCTGAAGAACGACGCGAAGGCGTGCCCGCACCGCGACAAGGACATCGAGACGACGATGGCAGAATTCGAGGACATGATCGCGGGCGAGTATTCGTCCGGCGAGATGGTGCTCCGCGTGAAGACGGACATCGAGCACAAGAACCCCGCCCTGCGCGACTGGGTGGCGTTCCGCATCATCGATACGCCGCACCCTCGCCCCGAGGCCGCCGACTACCGCTGCTGGCCCATGCTCGACTTCCAGTCCGGCGTCGACGATCATCTGACGGGCATGACCCACATCATCCGCGGCATCGACCTGCAGGATTCGGCGAAACGCCAGCAGTTCGTCTACGACTACTTCGACTGGGAGTACCCCGAAACCATCCACTGGGGCCACGTGCAGGTGGACGAGTACGACGTGAAGATGTCCACCTCGACCATCAAGGAACTCATCGAGAAGGGCGAACTCGACGGCTGGGACGACCCGCGCGCCCCGACCCTCCAAAGCGTCCGTCGCCGCGGCATCCGTGGCGAGGCCATCCGCGAGGCGATGGTCGGACTCGGCACGTCCACGAGCAACGTCGATTTGGCGATGAGCACCATCTACGCCAACAACCGCGAGTTGGTGGACGACGGCGCGCCGCGTTTCTTCTTCGTCCGCGACAGCGTCGAATATCCGCTCATCGGCGACTACCCCGAAGCGGCGGAACCGGCGGTTCACCCCGACCACGAGGACAGGGGCACGCGTCACATCCCGGCGGGCGAGGCCGTTCTCATCGAGGCCGACGACATCCCCGACCACGGCGAGCGCGTCTGGTTGAAGGGATTAGGTTGTTTCCAGCACACCCGCGACGCGCTCCAGTACACGGGCGACGACATCAGCGCCGTCCGCGACGAGGGCGTGGACGTGATCCACTGGGTCCCTGCCGAGGCGAACGTCCCGGTCCGCATGCGGACCATGGACGGGGACGTGGAAGGCGTCGCGGAACCCGATTTCGCCGAAACCGACGTGGACGACATCGTCCAGTTCGAGCGCGTCGGGTTCGTGCGAGTGGACAGCGTGGCGCGAAGCGCCACGGAAAGTCGAGCGGCAGAGCCGCGAGACAGTGAGGACGACGACGAGACGGTGACCTACTTCGCGCACGAGTAACTCGGGAATCGTTCGTACGTCTACCCGTCGCAACTGACGAACACTCCGGAAAAAGCGACCGAACGGCCGCGTGGGATCTTATTGGACGTGTCGTTCGGACTCGGCGGCGATCCCTTCGAGCACGCCGCTGATGGCCTCCGCCACTTCGTTGAACCGATCCATCGTTACCGAATCCGTCGTCACGTAGGCACCGTGGGTACCGGCGATGACGCGAACGAGATAGCCGTTTTCGAACGCACGCATCGTGTATCGGTACTCACCCAACTCGGACCATTCGTACGTCCGTTGGGAGCTAAACCCGCCTCGTTCGTTCTCGACGAACGAGAGGGGGTCGGTCCCGCGTTCGAGGTCGTCCCGTAGGTACACGTGTTCGTATTCGTTCGGTGAAAAGTACGTCACACTCCGGAGTCCGTCACCGATGGCCGTCCGACAGACGCGGAGCAGCTGTTCCGTTTCGTCGTCCGTGAGTGGGTTTGACATACCGGCTTTCGATTGTGGTATGTTATCAATTTTGTTGCCACCTATAGATACGCTAACCATGCGACAAGACCCCCTGGAACAGTCCCCTTCAGCTACACTCGTGATATGAGATAGGAATGGCATTCCCGGAGAAAGGGGAAGCCGATATCTCCCGAAGAGGGACGTTACTGTTTCGCTGGTACGTATTCGTCCAGTCGGTGTGGTCGGTACCGGTTGCGTACTTCGGAATGGGTACCGGTGATGAGGAGACGAGCTCGCGTCTCACTCCCAATCCACGTCCGCAAGTGGTTCCGCGACGACACCGTCCTGCTGTGCCAGCACCCTCGCGTGACTCGTACAGACGAGTCGGTTGTCGGCCCACGGGATGTGGAGTCGGACCGCCGCTTCGTTTTCACAGCCGTTTTCGGCGCAGTTCATCGGGGGAATACAACGGAGCGGAATCACATGGGTGTACTGATGGAACCGTGGACGAGGCGGCGGGACTGATATAAATGGGTTTCAAGAATAACCCCGCGTTTCAGGGACGCTGCGAAACTCCATTCCCTATGGATGCTGCTGAGTTGGAGGAAGGTGCCGATTTCGTGTACGAAATCGACGCCGGTGAAACCGTCACGGAGGGGGTAGTCACTGCCGTCGCGGCGACGACGAACACCGAGATGCATCGTCTGCCGCCGCTGTACGAGACGGTGAACGCGGACGCGCTCAACGAGTTGTTCGCGGACAGCCATCGGGGGAAGATGCGAATTACGAGGCGAGTTACGTTTACTTATCATGGGTGTGAAGTGGTCGTGCTGAGTAACGGTCGCATCATCATCGAGGCGGACGTTTGATGCCGGAATGCGCTACGGGGACTGGAACAAAATGAGCGTCATTGCAGAATTCACGATTCCTACCGAGGAGTTCGCACTCTCGCAGGCTTTCGCTGCGATCCCGAACATGGCCGTCGAAATCGAACGGATGGTCGCACACCCCGCGAGTCGCTTCCTCCCTTATCTCTGGGTGTGCGGGGGGACGACGACCACGGTGGAGCGGGAGCTCCGTGACCATCGACGACGGTCTCGGTGACGAAGCTCACCGAAATCCCCTACGGGTCACTCTTTCGTATCGAGTGGTCGGACGAGACGCGGGAAACGGTCGAGGACGTCCTGGAGAGCGACCCCGTCATCCTCACCGGCACCGCCGCAAAACAAGGGTGGGATTTCCAGATGCGGTTCGAACACCGCGACCACATCTCGAAACTCCAGTCGGACTTGAGCCATCACGACGTCACCGTCGAGTTGAAGCGGTTACACACGCCGGAGACGCCGACGGTCGATGGTCAGTTCCTCCTCACGTCGAAACAGCGGACAGCGCTGAACTCCGCGCTCGATTCGGGTTACTTCGAGGTACCACGAGAAACGAACCTGAGCGAGTTGGCCGAGGAACTGGACATCAGCCAACAGGCCCTGTCGAAACGGCTCCGACGCGCTCACCGGACCGTGAGCCGCCACATCCTCACGACGGGACCGAACGAAATCGCAGACGACCGGCTCGATTAATCCAAATATCGCGCCTTCTCCGCCAGTGCGGCCTCGTTTCCGTAGGTATCGACCAACGGTTGGAACGCCGCACCCAGCGCCCGCATCGTTTCGCCGGGGGAGTGAAAGCCGAGTTCGTCCGCAACGGCGGACCAGCGATGGGCTTGGAGAACCTTCCGAACTAGTAGCCGCTCCTGACGCGGCGAAAGCAGGTCCGGGGCCGCCGGGTCGGCGAGCTGTTTCACGACCAGTTTCCGGAACGGGGCGGGGCCGTGGTCGAACTGTCCCGGGCCGTAGGCGCTCGCGGCGACCAGTCGCCACTCCCAGTCGGTGAGCGAGGCGAGCGAAATTTCGGTATCGGTCGCCCGCAACGATTCGCGGACGACGTCGGGGTCCATGTCGTCGAGGGCGTCCGAAAGCACCGAAGCGATCCGCCCGGCGAACCGACGGGCGTGACGGTCGTACAGGTCCCTCCCCGTGGAGGTGAGCGGGTCGAACATGAGCGCGGAGTACTCGCCGCTGGCGTCGTTGCGCGTGGTCGAGAGTTGGACGGTTCGATAGGCGTTTTCGCGCCAGAATCGCAGCAGTTCGGGGGTTGCGCCGAACCCCGTGCCGAGCCAATCGAGGTCCGAGAACTCCCGGCGAACCTCGGCGAGCAGACGGGACCCCAACCCGGACGAGCGCACGGCGTGGTGGGTTGCGATTCGCATGATTCGCATTCCGGTGGGGATTCCGGCGTCGAAGTCGCGGAGTTGCGTCGTCAGCACGTCGGGGAGCATGTTGCCCTTCACCCGACCGCCGTCGTACATGTGTTCGCGCACGTCCGTCGGGAGGTTCCCCTCGCGGGCCAACAACGCCACGCTGACGACGTGGTCGTTCCAGCAGAGCGCCCGAACCGCGACGTTCGGCGCGTCCAACAGTCGGGCGAGATCGGCGGGTTCCGTCCGATAGTGGGCGAGCACGAGCAGGCCGAACGTCTCTCGGAGAAGGTTCTCGTCCGCGAGCAGGTCGTCCGCATCGATCGTTCGATACTCCGCCGCGTCGGGGATTGCGTCGATGACGAGCGGATCCACGGCGGGCCGCGCGTCGAGCGCGAGCGCACGAAACGACCACACCTCGATCGGATCGCCGGGCGCGTATCGGATCGGTTCGACCAGGCTCACGTCGGTCACGTCGTGGCCGCTCCCTTCGAGTCGGTCGCGGAAGCGTACCGAGAAGCCACGTCCGGCACCCTCGTAGCCGTGAATCGTCGTCGTGAACGCGACCCGCGGGAACGACAGGAACCGCTCCAGCATCCGTACCGGGAGCGCGGCGGCCTCGTCCACGAACACGATATCGGCGTCTCCCGAAACCACCTCCGTCGGCTTTTCGAATCGAACGCTTCCGCCCTCCTTCGTCGTGATTTCGGTCGGCGGGTCGTGGTCCGTGTCGGCGAGTTTGCCTACCGTGTCGAGCAGCGCGGCCGCGCGGACGAACACCTCGCGGGCGCTCCGATAGCTTCGGGCCGTCACGAGCACGTCCTCGCCGTCCGCGGCGAAGCACCCGGCGGCGATTCCCGCGGCGCTCGACTTTCCCCGGCCCCTGTCGGCTTCGACGACGACCGCGTTGTCAGGTTCCGAGAGCGCGTCGAAGGCGTGGACCGCCGAAGCTTGATCGTCGGTGAGACAGGATTCGATGGCGGTCGTGGGGAAGATTTCGTCCTCGCCCGAGAACGTCCGTTCGGTTTCACGGTCGACCAATCGCGGCGCGGGATTCGTCAGTCCGTCGTCCTCGATGGATTCGGAATCCACGTCCACGATGGCGATTCCACGGTGGGCACGAAGCAGAGAGACGAACCGTCGTCGGAAGTTCCCGCTCACGTCGTCGACGGAGTACGGCGGGACCGCGAGCGTCGCGTCGAAGTCGTCCCGTCGCGTCGGCCACGAGTCGAGCGGCGGTGTGAGCAACACGAAGAGACCGCCGCCGTCCACCGCGCCGACGACCCTCCCGAGCGCGTTCGGTCGAAGTTCGTCGTGAGCGTCGAAGACGACCGCCTCGTGGGTCGTTCCGAGGAGGTTCCCGGCCCGGTTCTGGCTCACTCGTTCGCAGTCGAGCACGCGTCGAGGGGCGACCTGTGCGGTTTTCCCCTCGGGGATTTTTGCGGCGGCGAGGGCATCTTGAGCGACTTCGTAGCCCTCCTCGCGGTCCCCGGCGAGGACGAGGAGTCGCCGCTCGTTCGACTCGCGGGCTTCGTTGCGGAGCGCGGCCACCAGTGACGAGACGTTCACGTCCGTGTGGTTGGTCGGTTCGCCGCAAGGATGTTTCTCTTTGGTGGAGGAAAAGACAGGAGTCGCGGCGAGGTGGGGTTTACGTGATGGCGTCAACCCGCTCGCATTTCGTGCGCGGGGACCTCGCCGGATAGGATGTCCATGGCGTCACGTATATGCTTTCTGGCTACTGTCAGTGAAAATTACTCTCCGGCGGCTACCCTGCGAGCGACGAACCGGCGTACAGTGCGACGACGAGCAGAATCCAGACGGCGTCCACGAAGTGCCAGTACATCGTGACGGTCGTCACCGAGGTGTCCCGTTCCTCCGAGAACTGTCCGTACAGAGCGCGGACGAACAGGACGCTCATGAGGACGATACCCAGCGTGACGTGCAGGCCGTGTAAGCCGGTCAGCCCGAAGAAGGCGCTCCCGAAAACGCCCGACGTGATGGTGAATCCCTCGTGCGTGATGAACAGCATGTACTCGTAAATCTGTCCGCCGATGAACACCACTCCCAGGAAGACGGTCAACCCGAGGAAGGCAATGAATCGCTGTCGGTGCCCACGGAGTAGCGACATATGCGCGTAGTGGAGCGTCCCACTGCTGGCGACGAGGATGACCGTGTTGACGAGGACGAGTGCACTCAGTACGTCCGGAATTCCCCCCGCTGGCGGCCACGTCCCGACGCGGATGAAGAAGTAGTAGACGAATCCCGCGCCGAACGTCGCCACTTCGGTCCCGAGGAACAGGGTCATCCCCCAGCGGAGTTTCGTCCCCCCAGAACCGTCGTGTTGCCAGTACTGGTCCACGAACCCGTGATACAACCACCCGTACAGTCCGGTGAGGAAGACCATCGTCCCCAGGACGAACAGGACAGGGCTGACGAACGTCGGAACGTAGCTGTTTCCGCCGTGGCTCAGGACGTACAACCCGGCGCCGACGTACAGGCTGACGATACCCAGGGCGCCGATGAACGGCCACCACGAGGCTTCGCCGAAATCCTTCGGCCAATCCTCGGGCGCTGAAAAGTGCTGTTCCTCCTCGTCGGCCACCGTTTCGGTGCTCATGACCGGCCCCCACTCATGAACCGACGTACGGGTCGAACGCACAAAACAGGTGTTCGGATTCGTCGGAAACGTTTCGACCGGGAAATTGCCCAGTCGAACGGTGAATTGAAACGTTTTTGTCATTCGTCCGTTTCGGTACGAGCATGCCTGGCCCCATCTTCTGCTCCGGTGAACGAGTCGAACTCAGGACGACCGAACGGGAGGACGTCGACTTCATCCAGCGCGCTCGAACTGATCCGGCCATCCGAACGTCGCTCGGGTTCGTCCGACCGTACAACCACGAGCAGACCGAGGAGTTCTTCGAAAACACGATTTCGGCGGACAACGGCGATTCGAACTTCCTCGTCTGCGTGGACGGCGAACCGGTCGGCGAGGTGAACCTGTTCCGCGTCGAGCGCGACCACGGCGAAATCGCCTACTGGCTCGATTCCGACTGGCGGGGCGAGGGCTACGCGACGGAAGCCGTTTCCCTGCTCCTCCGGTACGCCTTCGGCACCAGAGGACTCCATCGCGTGTTCGCTCGAATCGGGGGTTTCAACGACGGGTCACGGGGACTCGTGGAGCGATTGGGATTCCAGCGGGAGGGCCGACTTCGTGACCACACGTTTTGGCGCGGGGAGTACCACGATACCTTCGTTTACGGCCTGCTCCGCGAGGAGTGGAACGGCGGTTTCGAGTCCCATGAATAATCCCCCGAAATCGCCCGATAGGAGCGTGTGCGCCACCGTAGCACCCCGTCATGGATTTGAAAGCGTTTTTATGGGGGCATACTCTACTGGAGGGTACAACCTACGCGGGGTTGATGATGCTCCTAGCCGCACAGGACTCATCCGGCAGGGGAGCCTGAGCCAGCGCGTAGGAGAGGTGAACAACCTATGCCAGTATACGTCAATTACGACGTCCCAGCTGACTTGCAGGACCGAGCGCTCGACGCGCTCGAAGTCGCACGGGACACAGGAAGTGTAAAGAAAGGAACGAACGAGACGACCAAGGCAGTCGAGCGCGGCAACGCCGACCTTATCTACGTCGCGGAAGACGTGACGCCGGAAGAAATCGTCATGCACCTGCCCGAACTCGCCGACGAGAAGGGAATCTCCTTCATCTTCGTCGAGACGCAGGACGATGTCGGTCACGCGGCCGGACTCGAAGTCGGCAGCGCTGCCGCCGCCATCGTTGACGCTGGCGAAGCCAGCGACGACGTGGACGACATCGCCTCGAAGGTCGAGGAACTTCGGTGAGGTGGTAGACGATGAGTGCTGAAGAGACCGGACAGGAGGATTCCACCTCCGCCGAGGTCATCGAAATCGTCGGTAAGACGGGGATGCACGGCGAGGCCATGCAGGTCAAGTGCCGCATCCGTGAAGGTAGCAACCAAGGGCGAATCATCACTCGCAACTGTCTCGACCGGTCCGAGAGGGCGACGTGCTCCAGTTGCGAGAGACCGCACGTGAGGCAGACTCCATCGGAGGACAATAATGCCACAGACACGCGAGTGCGATTACTGCGGAAACGACATCGAACCCGGCACGGGAACGATGTTCGTCCGCGTAGACGGAACGACCATCCACTACTGCTCCGCGAAGTGCGAGAAGAACGCCGACCTCGGGCGCGAACCGCGCGACCTCGAATGGACCGAGGCCGGCCAAGCAGAGAGTGGTAACGAATGAGCGAACGAACCTTCGTGATGGTCAAGCCCGACGGCGTTCAGCGTGGTCTCATCGGGGAAATCGTCTCCCGATTCGAGGACCGCGGTCTGAAGATGGTCGGCGGCAAGTTCATGCAGATCAGTGAAGAACTCGCCCACGACCACTACGGTGAACACGAAGGCAAGCCGTTCTTCGACGGCCTCGTCGAGTTCATCACGTCCGGCCCAGTGTTCGCGATGGTTTGGGAAGGGCAAGACGCAACGCGACAGGTTCGCCGCATGATGGGCGAAACCGACCCAGCCGAATCCGCCCCGGGCACCATCCGTGGCGACTTCGGTCTCGACCTCGGCCGAAACGTGATCCACGGTTCGGACCACGAGGACGAGGGCGCAAACGAGCGCGAAATCGGCCTGTTCTTCGACGAAGAGGAACTGGTCGATTACGAGCAAGTCGACGCCGAGTGGCTGTACGAATAAGCCACTGACGTTGCAGATTACGAATTCATTTTCTGGAAGTAAGTCGATGAGCGACGGCCATTCCGCTCGAACGCTACCCGCTCGTCAGAACGAACGTCAGGAGGAACCCGGCCGCAGTTGCGAGCGCGACGAGCGGTCCTCCTTCGTCGAACGCCTCGGGGATGACGGTCACGGCGAGCGATGCGAGCACCGCACCTCCGGCGAACGCCCGAACGAGGGAGAGCAGTTTGTCCCCGAATCCGGCCGAGACGACGCTTCCGATAACGACGGCGGCGGTCAGTAGTCCAGCGACGAGCACCCAGAGGCCGATGATATCCTTCCTCGAATAGTCCTGACTCTGCATGTCCGTCGCGCCGTTGAGCGATTCGGGAAAGTTCGAGGCGAAGATGGCGACCAGCAGGGTGAGATAATGGACGTGTCCCGCGCCGCCGATGGTGACGCCGAGGGCGGTGTTCTCGGGAACACCGTCGAGGGTGACACCGGCCAGCAGGGCGAAACCGGACTGGCTCGACGCGTAACGGTCGATGAGCATATCGGCACCGACGAACACCGCCGCACCGGTCATCAACCCCGCTCCGGCGTACCACGGGCCGCCCATGTTGAACGCCTCTTCGAACAAATCGAAGGTCAACGCGGTGATGAGCGCGCCGCTGGAGAAGGCCAGCGCGGCCGCCACCACGTCGTCCGGCGGCGTCCAGAACGTGCCGAGTGAACTACCCATCACCAGCGCGCTGGAAGCGAGCACGCCGACGACGAGCGATGTCGGAAAGAACACGTCGTGTCGTTCGCGAGGATAACTGTTAGCAGTTGTGGCAGTCCGGGTTGGTTTATCGAAATGAAAAGCCGCAACGTAGGTGGCCGAATTCGATAGTTCCGTGGTTTGGGTCACTGTATCGCCTGCGGTGAAGACCTGACCGAGGTCGTGGAAAGTAACACGAACGCGAAGTTCAGTACCGTAACCGTCCAGGAATGTTCGGAGTGCGGTGCGATTCTCGGCGTGACGAAAGTCGGCATGTAATTCCCCATTTTGCGGCAATATTTGCCGCAAAGCACCCCGTCAGGACAGTTGCTACCGAAGGACACAGTCGAGGGGGAATCACGATGAGCGATACCGAAACATCGGAAAGCGGAGCGCACGAAGAGCACGAACATCACCACGACGTGGAGGGGCCGGGATATGCCACGCCGCAGGCCGCCATCGAGGAGGCCGAGCGCGAGGAAATCGCGTACGTGCCGTCGCTGTACGTCGGGACGGACGTGGACGCGCCGGACTTCCTGTCGGTCGTGGACGTGAACCCAGAGTCAGACACGTACACCGAGGTCATCGACCGCGTGGAGATGCCGAACAAGGGCGACGAACTACACCACTTCGGGTGGAACGCCTGTTCGTCGTCCTGCCACGTCGAGGGGTTGGAACGACGCCACCTCGTGGTACCGGGTCAACGCTCGTCCCGACTGCACATCATCGACACGAAGGACCGGGAGAACCCGGAAATCGTCAAAGTCATCGAACCCGAGGAGGTGTACGAGTACGACCTCTCGGCACCGCACACCGTCCACTGCATTCCGGACGGGGAAATCCTCATCTCGATGCTGGGGAACGAGGACGGCGACCTGCCGGGCGGTTTCCTCGAACTGAACGACGACTTCGAAATCGAGGGGCGATGGGACCCGCCGGGCGAGATGGAGATGAACTACGACTTCTGGTATCAGCCACGCCACAACGTGATGGTCTCCTCGGAGTGGGCCGCGCCGAAGACCTACTATCCGGGATTCGATTTGGAGGACGTCGAGGCGGGCAAGTACGGCCACAAACTCCACTTCTGGGACTGGACGGAGCGACAACTCCAGCAGACCATCGACCTCGGCGAGGAGGGCATGATTCCGCTGGAAGTCCGCTTCCTGCACAGTCCGGAGTCCGCCCACGGCTACGTCGGTGCGGCGCTCTCGTCGAACATCTTCCACTTCTACGAGCGCGAAAAGGAGTGGTTCGCGGAGAAGGTCATCGACGTCGAATCGCGCGAACACGACGACTGGGACATGCCGGTTCCCGGCCTCATCACCGACCTCGTCGTCTCGATGGATGATCGATACCTGTTCTTCTCGAACTGGCTCCACGGCGACGTGCGGATGTACGACGTGAGCGACCCGGCGAACCCGCGGTTGTCCGATCAACTCTGGGCCGGTGGACTGTTCGGTCCGCGACACCCGACGGGTGAGGACGATAGGGAAGTAGTCGCCGGACCGCAGATGCTCCAACTCAGCATCGACGGCGAGCGTCTCTACTGGACGACCTCGCTGTTCTCCACGTGGGACAACCAGTTCTACCCGGAGGAGAAAGAGAAGGGATCGGTGATGCTCAAAGCCGACGTAAACCCACGAAAAGGAACGATGACGCTGGACGAGGACTTCCTCGTGGACTTCGGCGAGATGCCGAACGGCCCCGCCCGGGCACACGAAATCCGGTGGCCTGACGGCGACTGCACGAGCGACGTGTGGCAGTGAGCGAGCACAGATATCGGGTCGAACTCGACTGGCGGGATGGCGGAACGGAAACGCTACGCGCAACTGACGACGAATCCGTGCTCGACGCCGCCGAACGGGAAGGGGTCGGCCTTCCCTTTGGCTGTCGGACCGGTGCGTGTGCCACCTGCACTGGTCGGTTGCTGTCCGGCGAACTCCAACACGAACGCGAACCGCGGGCGTTGAAATCGGATTCGCTGGCGGACGGTTACGTCCTGCTCTGTATCGCCCGGCCGAAAACCGACTGCCGAATCGAAGTCGGAACCGCGGTCCACGCCGACCTCGTGACGAACCCGTGGAAGTAGTCAGGGTTCCGGTGTGGTAGTTTTCGTGTCCCGTTCGGGAATTTCCATGATTGAAAGATAACGTTATTTACATCTACTACGAATTAGCTCGGCACATGGATCGGGAAATCACGCGACGGGCGCTCGTCGGGGCGATACTCGGTGGGACCGCGGTCGGTGGCGCGCTCTCGCCGGTCGGGAGTTACCTCCGGCGGTTCGCGCCGTTGAGCGGGGAGGCGTGGGGGACGGCCACGGACGACACGGACGGGAGCGTCGAGAGTACGTACGGAACGGCGACGCTCCGGTACGACGAGGACGGCGTGCCGAACATCACGGCGGAGAACGAGCGGGCGCTGTACTTCGCGGTGGGGTACGCGCAAGCCCGGGACCGACTGTTCCAACTCGACCTGCAACGCCGACTAATGTCCGGAGAGGTGGCGGCCGTCGTCGGCGAGTTGGCGGCCGATTCCGACGAGTTCCACATTCAGATGGATTTCGCGGGCGCGGCGGAAGCGACGTGGAAGCACATCGCCGATACAGACACCGGCGAACTCGTGAGGGCGTTTTCGGCGGGCGTGAACGCTCACATCGAGAACGAACCGCTCCCGCTGGAGTTCGGCCTGTTGGAGTACGAACCGGCGGAGTGGACGCCCGCGGACACGATGCTGATGGAAAAACAGATTTCGTGGGAACTGACGGGGAGCTTTCTCACGCTCCGGAAGGCGAAGGTGGCCTCGAAACTCGGCCGGAAGGCGGCCACGGAGCTGTATCCGGAACGGCTCGACCACGACTCGCCCGTCATTCGCGAGACGGACGAAGGAGCGTCGGCGACGTCGTCGAACTCCTCGAACAGCATTCCCGCACCCGATACCACCGACCCCGATGGTATCGGAACGCCGCTACTCGACTGGTTGGGAAACTTCGAGCGCGATCACGGCATCGGGTCGAACAGTTGGCTCGTCTCGGGGAAGCACACGGCGAACGGCAAGCCCATCGTGGCGAACGACCCGCACCTGAGCCTGATGGCACCGCCGGTGTGGTACGAGATGAACCTGAAGCAGGGGGACACGCGAGTCCGCGGCGTCACGTTCCCCGGCGTTGTTCGTCGTCATCGGCGAGAACCACGCCGGGGCGTGGGGATTCACCAACGCGGGTGCGGACGTTATCGACTTCTACCGATACGAGATCGATGGCGACCGATACCGCTACAAAGGCGAGTGGCGCGACTTCGAAACCAAACGGCGGGAGATCGAGGTCGCGGACGGGACGAACAGGACGACCACGCTTCGGAAGACCGTCCACGGTCCGGTGCTTTCCCGCGACGGCTACCGGGTCGGCGTCGCGTGGACGGGCCACTCTGCCACGGACACGACGCTAGCGATTCACGAGTACAACACGAGCGACGGCGTGGACGACCTGCGCGCGGCGACGAAGAAGTTCGACGAACCGACCCAAAACCTCGTCTACGCCGACCGGGACGGTAACACGCTGTATTACACCACCGGCAAGATTCCGCGTCGGATGGTGGACGGGAAGCAAGTCCGCGGCGACCGAATCTTCGACGGGTCGGCCGGGGAAGCCGAATGGGAAGGGTTCGAACCGTTCGGCGTCTCGACGTGGGAGGGATTCGTCCCGTTCGACGAAAAGCCACACGTCACCGACCCGGACCTCATCGCAACGGCGAACCAGCGGATCACGAACGACCCGTATCTGTCGGAAGCGTACGCCAGCCCCTACCGCGCCCAGCGTATCTACGAACTACTGGACGAGAAGGCGAAATCCGGAGACATCGACGTGGCGACGATGGAAGGGATACAGGACGACACGCTCGACAAGCGGGCGGAGGCACTGGTTCCGACGCTGGTCGAGGCGGCGCGCGAAAACGGGAATGGAAGTGAAAATGTAGAATCCGCTGTCGAGACGCTCTCGAATTGGGACTACCGCATGGAACGCGACTCGCGGGCCGCATTGCTGTTCGTCCAGTGGTTCGACGCGTTCCGCGAGGAGACCTTTGGGAAGACGTTCGAGCAAGCCGGATTGGGCGACAGTTACTACCCGCGCGATTGGGTGTTGGCGCATCTTCGGGGAAGTCGCTGGTTCGGCAGCGACGGACGCAAGGCCACGATGGTGCGCGCGCTTGAGACGGCGACGGAAGCCATCGATGCGTCCGACGCCGAAGTGTACGGCGACTACAACACGACGGAGGCCATCACTCACCCGTTCGACCAGTCGTTTCTGAACTACCCCGTGATTCCGACCGACGGGTCGAGCCAGACCGTCAACAACTACCGCAAGGAATCAGTGGTCGGCAGCAGTTGGCGGATGATTTGTCCGATGAAGGGAGATTCGGAGGCCATCCTGCCGGGCGGCAATTCGGGCGATTACTTCTCCGGCCACTATCACGACCAACTGAAGCGGTGGGCGGACACGAAGTACAAACCCCTGACCCACGAGATTCGCGGGAACGCCGCCGTCGAATTCGGAGGGAACCAATGAGCCGTTCGGAGGAGTTCCGGGCGGACCCGACTCGACGCGCGGCGTTCATCGTCATCGGCGCGGTTGCCGGTCTCGCGCTCGCGTGGTTCCACTGGATCGGTCTGCTGGTCGGCGGCGCACTGGTGAGCCTACCGACGATGAACTGGAAACGCGGCGTCCTCGCCGGAATCGGGTTCGGGGTCCTCGTACTGCTCGTTTTCGGCGGCCTGCTCGCGCTCCACGGTTCGCTCGGGAGAGGGGTCGAAATGGGGCAAATCACCGTCCTCGCCGTCGCGATTCCGTTGGTCCTCGGCGCAATCGGCGGACTGGCACGGACGCTGGTGTAAAACGGGGGGAAAGAAAATCACGCACGTGCCAGGAGTTGTAGCCACGTCTGGGTCGCATCGACGCTGACCGAATCCACCGTGAATCCGGCCTTCTCGGCCATCTTCGACAGTTCGTCGGGGCGGTAGAGCGTGAACGACCGCTCGTCCGTCTCGTACACGTCGCCGTCGACCTCCCCTTCGCCGTGTTTGACCGAGAGGAGAAAGATCCCGCCGGATTCGAGCACCCGATGAAACTCCGCTAGCGTCGGCTGGGCGTCCTCCCGCGGGACGTGGAGAAACGACGCACACGACCAGAGACCGTCGAAGGAGTCCGATTCGAGGGATAGACTGCGCATGTCCATCCGCGCGAACTCTGCAGTCGGTGCGACGTCCCGCGCCGCCCGGAGGAAGTTCGGCGTGAGATCGATACCGACCACCGAATGCCGTGGTCGCTGAAGGTCGCCGACTCCCACCCCGGGCCACACCCGACGTCCGCGATTCGCGCGTGGTCACCGTCGGCCGCCCCTTCGACCGCTTCGAGAAATCGCTCGACCAACTCCTCGACGCCCGTCCTGTCGGCGTTCCGGTCTCGATACTCGTCGGCGACGCTTGATAGGTTTCGATCGTATCCAGGTCGGTCATCGTGTGAACTGAACGATGGACGGGAGGGATATAGGTGTCACTGCCGCCGAAAATAGGCGACGCCGACGACCGACGTGCTCACGGGTCGAAAATCGAGAATCGAAGAATGCACCGGACGGGATTTGAACGACGCCCGGACAGTCCTGCTCGGTCGTTCGATCGCGGCTTCGCCGGACTTCGTCCGGATGACTGCCGAGCGTTGCTCGGCAACTTCGCCGCTCGCACACTCCCTGTGCGGGCTGTGTCCGGTCTGCTTCAAATCCCTTCTCGTTACGAATTCCGGATAATGAGTGTACCTGTCACTCGAAACCTGATAATCGAAGAATGCACCGGACGGGATTTGAACCCGTGCCATGAGCTTGGAAGGCTCAGGTCCTGCCACTAGACCACCGGTGCTCACATGTTCGCACCGTACCTCGCAAATCGTCCTGATTTGCTCACCACCGGTGCGTGCTGCTCACTTCGTTCGCATCACGCACCGTGCCTCACTTCACTTCGTTCAGTGAGGCACCGGTGCTCGAATGCGTTCGAATGCGAGTGTACTCTCGAATTGTGCACCCCGGCTTAAGGGTGTTACTGTTTTCGCCCGCGGACGACGGCGTAGCAGTTCCCGCTCGAAATCGCCACGTCTTCCGGTTTCAACGCGCTGTTTTCGAGGTCTTCACGGAACTCGTCGGGCGAGTAGATGTGATAGAAGCGCGGAACGGTCTCGCCGCCGGGAAGCGTCCAATCGACGGTCGTGTCGAACCCCTCCTCGCGGTCGAACTTGTCGTGGGCCGTGCTCCACGCGCTGACCAGCGCGGTGCCGTCCGGGGAGAGAACGCGAGCGAGTTCGTCCAAACTCCCGACGCGTGCCTCGCGGGTCGGCAGATGGTGAAGCGTGGCGACGTACACCGCGAGGTCGACGGCGTCGGCGGCGAGCGGAATCCGGGCCGCGTCACACTGCACCAAGTCGAGGTCGAACTCCCGTTCGGTCGCGCGCTCTCGGGCCTCCGCGAGCAGGCCCGCGCTCACGTCCGCGCCGACGACGCGCTTTGCGTGGTCGGCGAGCAGTTCGGAGTGACGACCGTTGGCACAGCCGAGGTCGAGGGCGGTTTCGCCCACTCGGTCGTCGAGAAACGACTCGACTTCGGGCCACGCGTACTCCCGCGTCTTCGCGAAGTGGGCCGCGATGCGGTCGTAGGTCGCCCGCACGTCGTGGCTCGTCGGTTCCATACCCGAACTCCGAGCGGGGAACTCAAATGTCCTACGAGAAGACGACGAAGTCGATGACGAGGAACGCGACGTACGCGATGGCGAGCATCGCCGTCGCGTGTTTCGCGCCGTCCCGGACCGTTCCCTCGCCCATCTTGCCTGCGACGAAACCGGAGAAGACGGCCTGGACGAGCGCGGTGTGGAAGAAGACCACCGTGTAGGCGTGGATGTTCACCGTCGAGATGTTGCCGAGGCCGCCGACCGTGACGGGACTCCCGGCGGCGTTTCCGGACGGGAGGTTCTGAAGCGCGGGAACGAGGATGGCCGAGAGCGTGCCGATGATGACGAGGAAGATCAAAAACGAGAGGTGGATGATGATGAGGTAGGTCATCATCTCGTCCTCGCGCTGGCGTTGGAGACGTTTTGATTCCTGTGCGTCGTCCGCCGCGATCCGGAGGACGCGCCCGATGTCGCCGCTCGCGCGCATCGCGTTCGTCACCAGCGACACCACACGTGTGACGGTGGGCGTATCGATTCGGTCCTCGAACCGCCGGAGCGCGGTCGCGGTGTCGGTTCCCCATTCGATGTCGCGTTCCATGCGCGCCAACTCCTCGTTCAACGCGCCGAGGTCCCCCTTCGTCATCCGCCGAAAACTCTCCACGACCGTCATCCCGGCTTCGTTGACGCTGGCGAGTCGGTCGAGCATGTCGGGGATGGCCGCCTCGATGGCTTTGAGCCGACGGCGATGGTTCCATTGGACGACGGCGTACGTTCCCAACACGAACAGGGCGGCCTGCACCACGACGTCGTCCGCGGACGGGATGGTCGCCGTCCCCGCCGCGAGGTCCGGGAGGAGTCGAACGACGGTGGAAAGCAACGCGAGCGGAACCGTCAGATACAGCAGGGCGTCCGGGTTCTCCCGCACGGTTCGGAGCGGTTCGGTCAACGCGGTTCGAACGTTCTCGAACTTGTCGTAGGCGGCCAATCGCTCGGCGTTCGAGACGGTCGTTCCGCCGTCGCTCACCGTCCGTCCCGCGTCCGGGTCGCTCACGCGACGGACCGTTGGAACGGTCGCCGTCGGGACGGTCCGGTTCTCGCGGCTGATGTACAGCGATTCGGTGATGCTGTCGAGGTAGACGACGAACCCGACGTTGCCGAGCGGGATCAGCAGATACGCCGTCAGGTAGAGGAACCGAAGCGTGTCGGCGATACCCATCAATCCCATGATGACGAGGATCGTGATGAGCAGGAGCGGGCCGACGACGAACAGCGACACGTACCCCTCGGCGAGGACCGAAAGCAGTTCGAGGAACGCCTCCTGCTCGGCTTTCGCGTCGCGTTGGTAGCGTTCGTACTGCTCGCTGAGATACGACGGGAGACTCCGGCCGCTCTGGAGGACGCTCGCCAAGTTCTCGCCGAAATCCTCGAACTTCTCGCTCGGGGATTGGCGCGACATCTGTCTGATGGCGGTGAGCACGTCGAGACCGAACAGGTCCATCGCTTTGACCCCGACGGCGATTTCCTCCGCCGCCTCGCCGTACACGTCGCGGTTTCGTGCCAGAATCCGCATGATGTCCGGCATTCCCATCCCGCTTCGGGAGAGTGCGTACGTGAACGCGACCGTTCGTGAGAGGCTACTGTCGATCTTCCGCGCGCGTGTGTTCCATTCGTACGCTGGTATCTCCCACCTGAGCCAGTACGTCAACCGTCCACCGAGAAGGCCAACCGTCGCGCTGCTGAACAGTAGAAGGACGAACAGATGACCGATGGACAACGAGGGAACGACGACGAGGTCGGCGAGGAAATCCAGCTTCGTCGGAAGTTTGCTCCGGAGCACGGTCGGGGACACGGAGAGGGTCGCCAACACGAGTCCGGCGACGTAAACGCCGAGGATGCTTCCGGAAATGGCGGCCAACGTCCCGTACACCCACGTCTTCGAAGCGTACAGTCGGTACGTCTCGCCGACGTGTGCCGCCCGAAGAACCTCCTCCCGGCGGTTCCGTCGCCGCCCGCTATCACGAACGTAGGTGCCGAAGGTTTGGAGGGAAACTCGCGTGACGGTTCGATACGCCGTCGTGCTGATCGGCGCGAGTGCGACGGGTGCGAGGAGAACGAGTGCGAGGACGAGCGGGACGAAGTTCAGCAACCCCATCAGTCGAACTCCGCCACGGGAGAGTCGATGGTGTGTTCGACGTTCGAGACGACGGTTTCGGGGTCGGCGTAGTACTCGTTGACCATCGCGGTGAACCGACGGTAGTCCGAGATACCGTTCTCGCGGAGATACTGAAGGACGAGTTTTCTGTCCCGAAGTTCGGCGAGCAGTTGCGACTGCGTCCAACCGTGATCGCGGCGAATCCCGTCCAACACGCCGCTGTCGCGTTTATGAAACGAGTCGCCCGCCGCGTTCCACGTGAACGCGGTCGTGTAGTCCAAATCCCCGGTCCGTTGGTCGATACCGTTGATCTCGGCGAGTGCCTGATTCCGTCGCACACGTTCCTCGCCGACGTAGGTCAGCGACTGGATGGAGAGGATGTCGAGCGACTGTATCATCGCGCGCGGGACGTTGATGGGTTCGTTTTCGAGGCGGTTGATGACCGTCTGCACGCTGTCGGCGTGCATCGTGGAGTAGGTCGTGTGGCCGGTGTTCATCGCCTGAAACAGCGTCATCGCTTCGTTCCCGCGAACCTCGCCGACGACGATGTACTCGGGGCGATGGCGCAGCGCCGAGCGAAGCAGGTCGTACATCGTGATGTCGTTCCCGGCGTCCAATCGGTCGCGGGTGACCGAGGAGAGCCAGTTGTCGTGATACAGCGTCAGTTCGCGGGTGTCCTCGATGCTGAGAACCTTCGAGCGCGGTGGGATGAACATCGAAATCGCGTTCATCGAGGTGGTCTTTCCGGACGCCGTCCCGCCCGCAAAGATGAGCGATTTGTTGTTCTCGATGGCCAGCCAGAGGTAGGCCATCTGGTCGAGGCCGAAAGTTCCGTAGTTTATCAAATCGACGGGGGTGAACGGCTCGTCGGCGTACTTCCGGATGGTGAACGCCGATCCGCGCGGGGTGACCTCCTGGCCGAGCGCGAGTTCCGCACGGCTTCCGTCCGGCAGGGTCGCCTCCACGACGGGTTCGCCGACGCTGACGTGTTGGCCCGACTGTTGGGCGAGGCGGACGACGAGGCTGTCGAGTTCCTCCTCGGAGTAGACGACGTTCGTCCCGATGTCGTTGTACTCGTCGTGATAGACGAAGATCGGGAGGTCGTAGCCGTCACAGGAGATGTCCTCGATGTGCGGGTCGTGGATGAGGGGGTCGAGTTTTCCGAACCCACGGAACGACCGGAAGAGGTAGTAGAGAAGGCGGAAAAACGTTGCCGGATCCACCTCGACGCCGTATACTTCGAGCAGTTCCCCCAGTTCGTCACGGAGGAGGGCCTCGGCCGTTTCGCCGCCCATCTCCCGGCGATAGATGAGCGATTCACGCAGATCCGAAAACAGCCGGTCCAGCAGTTCAACCTCGAAATCGTCCAGTTCCGGCTCGACGACGTGATACAGATACTCGTTCGCTACCGAGTCGTAGTTGATCGAGACGAACGCGAACGGCGCGTTAACCCAGTATCGTTCGATTTCCTCGTATCCCGTAACGCCGGTGAACGTGATGAGCGAACCGTGTGCCGTCGGGTCGTAGTCATCGACCGCTACGGTCGACCCCCGAAGCATCTCGGCTGTGCGCCGAATCGTACGTCGCAATTCGCGCGCGCGGACAGTCAGTTCGTTGAACGCTAGCCCCGACATGTTTGTTTCGTGTCCATCACGCGTCGGACCGGACGGCCGATTCCGGTTTCCCCCTGTCCATCGCGTGAGAGACGTATCTTGTCACGCTCATCGAAGTGGTGGTACTTAAATCAATGGCTCGACAGGTACTGAGATGGTAATTGTAATCGAGAATTGATTATTCGCCTTTCGAGAGGAGTGCTCGCGTTTCGGTACATGGCGTTACGTTCATGAGACGCGAGAACGTAGGTTCGAGTACGGAATGAGGCGCGATTATTTCACATTGAACGTCGAAAATATCGACTGGGTCGAAACGGACGGGACGCCCCAGAAACCGACGGTAATCATCGATTTCGAGGGACCGTCCGCCACGCTTCGTGAGCGGCTTACCGGTCCATCCGGGGATCTTCTCGATGCGGGAGAGACGGACGTTACCTTTCGACTACAGGCCAGTCTCGACGACCCGTCGGCGACGGGCGTCGTGAGCGTGACGAATCGAACGACGGGTGACTTCATCCTCGAACTGAACGAAGACGCGGACGACGTGCTTCGGTTCATCCGCGCGGCCCGCGCCTACGGCGACGAGACTGACGAGTCGAACGGCCGTTATCACGTCGATATCGCGATCAACGGGGACCACGTGGTCGAGTACGACAAGAGTACGTTCCTCGTGTACAACGACGCCGGAAATCTACTGCGCCAGCACAGTCTCATCCCGAGCGGCGTCGAACTGTAAACCGCCTTTTTTCGCGCCTTCAGAACCACGGAGCGATGACGCCGGTCATCACCGCCGCGATATAGATCCCCGCGATTGCCGCGAGGAGGATGATTGTCCCGATCAGATAGTCGAACAATCCGTTCGGCGTCGTCAGCCTTGGTAGGTTCATGTCAACGTCTACGACGGAAGGCGTCATAATCGTTGTTGGGGAAATCGAGAGGACCTAAGTACCAGGATACGAAGCCTCCCGTATGAACTTGTTCGGAACTGCGGGTATCCGCGGTGATGTCGTCGAGCGGGTAACCCCCGAACTCGCGCTCGCCGTCGGACGGGCCGCTGGACAACAGGGAGAGGTGTTCGTCGTCGCCCGCGACGGACGGGAGACCGGCGCGGCACTGGCCGCCGCGATGGAAGCCGGGTTGGAAAGTGCCGGGGCGAACATCTACCGTGCGGGTCAGCTTCCGACACCCGCGCTCGCGTTCGCGTCGCAGGGTCGTCGTGGCGTCATGCTCACGGCGAGCCACAACCCCCCGACAGACAACGGTATCAAACTCTTTCACGACGGGCAGGAGTACGATCGCACCGCCGAGCGGGCCGTCGAAACCGGCGTCGAAGACGAACTACCGCCTCGTCCGTGGGACGAGTGGGGGGAGAGCGCCCGAGAGGACGTTCTCCACACGTACCGGAAGGCGGTTATGGTGTACGCGCGGGAGTACGGTGCACCGCTGAACGGCGTCCGCGTCGCCGTCGATTGTGGCAACGGGATGGCGAGCGTGGCGACGCCCCAGGTCCTCCGAGCACTGGGGGCACAAGTCATCTCGCTCAACGCGAACGTGGACGGACACTTCCCCGGTCGCCCGAGCAAACCGACACCCGAGACGCTGACTGACCTCCGTTCGTTCGTCGCCGCCGACGATTTCGAGTTCGGACTGGCCCACGACGGGGATTCGGACCGGATCGTCGTCGTCAACGCGGACGGCGAGGTCGTCCACGAGGACACCGTCGTCGCAATCCTCGCGGAACACTACACGAGGGACAGCGAGGCAGACGACCCGGTGGTCGTGACGACGCCAAACGCCTCGGCGCGAATCGACGAGCGCGTTCGCGAGGCCGGAGGCCGCGTCGAACGCGTCCGACTCGGATCGCTTCACGAGGGAATCGCATCGGCGCTCGAAGACGGAGACGAGGGCACCGAAGTCGTGTTCGCCGCCGAACCGTGGAAGCACATTCACACCGGGTTCGGCGGATGGATCGACGGCGTGGTGAGCGCGGCGGTGCTCTCTCGACTCATCGCGGACGCCGGAGGCATCGAACCGCTCCGTTCCGACGTGACCGAGCGCCCGTATCGAAAGGTGAGCGTCGATTGTCCCGACGACGCGAAGACGGGAACGATGGAACGGGTCGAGACGACGCTCCCCGAACAGTTCCCCGAGGCCACCGTCGAGACGGAGTACGGGGTTCGTGCGGAGCTTTCTGACGGCTCGTGGGTCCTCGTCCGACCGAGCGGCACCGAGCCGTACGTCAGAATTTACGCCGAAAGCGAGGACGTGGACGACCTCGTCGCCCGAACAAAGAATATCGTAACGAACGCCGTATCGAGTGTAAAAAAGTAACCGACGACGCGGTGTTTAAGCTATTTTTCGTGATTTCGAGCGCAAAGCGACGCGTTTATCACAAATCACTCGTCTGATTACTCATAGATGACGGACATTGACAAACGGCGTCGAACGGTGATGAAAGTAGGCGGTACCGTCGGCATCGCCGGACTTGCTGGTTGTATCAGTAGCCCCAGTGACGGCAATGGCGACGGTGACGGCGACACCAGCAGTGACGGCGGGAGCGGGGACGGCACCTCGACGGGGACCGACGGGAACTCCGACGGCGGCAAGGACACCAACGTCGGGATGGTCTACGCGACGGGCGGTCTCGGGGACAACTCGTTCAACGACATGGCGAACAAGGGAATCAAACAGGCGAAACAGGAGTTCGGCGTTCAGTTCCAGAACGCGGAACCCGACTCGCCGAGCGACGTGGAGAACCTCCAGCGTCAGTTCGCCCAGTCCAGCAGCCCGAACTACGACCTCATCTGCTGTATCGGCTACGTCCAGACGAACTCCTTGATCAAGAACGCCGGTCAGTACCCCGACCAGGACTTCATGCTCGTGGACAGCGTGGCGGAGAAGGACAACGGAGACCTCGTGAAGAACGTCGCGAACTACACCTTCAAGGAACAACAGGGCTCGTTCCTCGTCGGCAACCTCGCCGGACAGTTGACCCAGATGGACTTCAGCGCCGGTAAAGGTTCGACGAACCCCGACAAGAAAGTCGTCGGCTTCGTCGGCGGGAAGGAAGTTCCGCTCATCAAGAAGTTCGAGGCAGGCTACAAGGCCGGTGTCGCACGCGCGAGCGAGGACATCGAGGTCAAAACGGCGTACGCCGGTACGTACAGCGACCCGGTTAAGGGGAAGGAAGCGGCGATTTCGATGTACGAGAGCGGTGCGGACATCGTCTACCACGCGGCAGGAGGCACCGGAAACGGTGTGTTCAAAGCCGCGAACCAGAAGGGTCGGTTCGCCATCGGTGTCGACAGCGACCAGTCGAAGGCGAAGGGGACGGCGAAGTTCAGCCCCGTCATCCTCGCCAGCATGGTGAAGAAAGTGGACGAGGCGGTTTACCGCTGCACGAAGCACGTCATGAACGGGAAGTTCAAGGGCGGCCAAGTCAACACCCTCGGCCTGAAAGATGGCGGCGTCGAAGCCGTGTACGGCGCGGACCTCGGTTCGAAGATTCCACAGGACGTCAAGGACAAAGTGGACGAATCGCGCAAAGCAATCGTCAACGGCGACATCGAAGTCCCGACGAAGCCGAAACAGTAAGCGCAAACCCGCGCGCTTAAACAAGTAGGACGGAAATCCAGAATTAGAATGAGCCGGGCGGTACATCTCGACGGCATTACGAAGCGATTCCCGGGTGTCGTCGCAAACGACAACGTCGATCTGACGATAGAGCCGGGGTCGATTCACGCACTTTTAGGGGAGAACGGTGCCGGGAAGACGACGCTGATGAACGTCCTCTACGGACTGTACGAACCCACCGAGGGGAACGTCGTCATCGACGGCCAACCACGCGAGTTCGATTCGCCGAGCGATGCTATCGACAGCGGTATCGGCATGATTCACCAGCACTTCATGCTCGTCGATACCCTCACGATTACAGAAAACATCGTTCTCGGCAACGAGCCTCGAAAGTGGGGTGGATTGGCAATGGACCGAACTCGCGCCGAACGCGAGGTGCGAGAACTAAGCGAGCAGTACGGGTTCGACGTGGACCCGAACGCGCTCGTCGAAGACGTGAGCGTCGGCGTGCAACAGCGCGTCGAAATCCTGAAAGCACTGTATCGGGGCGCGGACGTCCTCATCCTCGACGAGCCAACCGCAGTGCTCACGCCACAGGAAATCGAGGAGTTGCTCTCGGTTCTCGACGAACTCACGGCACAGGGAAAGAGCATCATCTTCATCACCCACAAACTCGGCGAGGCAATGCACGCCGCCGACCAGATTACCGTCCTTCGGGACGGAAAGAACGTCGGTTCGGTCGATACCGACACAACGAGTCGCGAGGAACTCGCGGAACTCATGGTCGGTCGTGAAGTGCTCCTCGAAACCGACAAGGACCCGGCGGACCCCGGCGACGTGATGCTCAACGTCTCCGGGCTTCGAATCACGGACGAACGTGGCGTCGAACAGGTGTCCGGCGTCGACGTCGTCGCCCGTGAAGGAGAGGTGTTCGGCATCGCCGGTGTCGACGGAAACGGCCAATCCGAACTCATCGAGGCAATCACCGGCCTTCGCTCGCCGGACGAAGGCGCGGTTTCGTTCGACGGTCGGGACATAACTGGACTGTCCCGCCGGGAGCGAATCGACGCCGGAATGGCCTACATTCCCGAAGACCGGCAAGTTCGCGGTCTCGTCATGGAGTTCGACCTCGTGGAGAACGGTCTCCTCGGAAGCCAGCATTCGGAGCCGTACTCACACGACGGTCGAATCGACTGGAACGGGACGCGGGTACACGCGGAGGACATCATCGAGGAGTACGACGTGCGACCGCCCGACGCCGACGCGTCGGCGGAGTCGCTTTCGGGCGGGAACCAACAGAAGTTCATCGTCGGTCGGGAGTTCGCTCGTGATCCGTCGCTCGTCGTCGCCGCGCATCCGACGCGCGGTGTGGACGTCGGCAGTATCGAGTTCATCCACGACCGATTGCTCGACTTGCGCGCGGAAGGGAAAGCGATCGTCCTCATCTCCTCGAAACTCGACGAAGTGCAGCAACTCTCGGACCGACTCGCAGTCATGTACGAAGGAACCATCATGGACGTCGTTGACCCGGACCAGGTAACCGAAGAGGAACTCGGCCTGCTGATGGCGGGCGAGCATCCGGATGACACACCCAGTCTCCGAGGTGAAGTTCAGTGAGTTCGTGGCGGGACCAAGCGGAAAAGGGCCTCACTCGACTCACGGAAACGTCGGCGGTCGAACGGATTCTCATCAGCCTCGCCGCGCTCGTCATGTCGATCATCGTCGGCGGGTTCGTCATCCTCATCTCGGGATGGGTCGCGACCTGTTCCGAGCCGTTTCTCGCACAGCAAGTCCTCATCACGATTCCGGGAACGGGCGGCTGGGGGGTCCAGTTCCCGATTCCGGGATCGTTCTGTTACAACCCGATCCAGGTGTACAAGTATCTCTTCGTGGGATCGTTCGCCAACCCGCAGACGTCCACCCTGTTCCCGCCGGACTTCGTCCTCGACAAGTTCAGCCTCGCGGTAACGCTGCGCCAGACGAGCGTCCTCCTGCTCGCCGGACTGGCCGCCGCCATCGCGTTCCGGGCGGGAATGTTCAACATCGGAACGCAAGGACAACTCGTCCTCGGTGGACTCGGCTCCGCGCTGTCGGTGCTGTGGGTCGCCCCACATGTCCCCGGCGGACTCGTGGGAAGCATCATCCTCATCCCGCTCGGGTTGCTATCCGGAGCGGTCGTCGGTGGTATCTACGGTGCGATACCAGGAGCGATGAAGGCGTACGCGGATGCGAACGAGGTCATCACGACCATCATGCTCAACTTCATCGCCACGGGTATCGCGTTCGTCCTCGTCTCGGAGTACTTCAAGAATCCGGCGAGTCAGACCGTCGAAACGCGTCCGATGCCGTCGGCGGCGGTGCTGTCACCCATCGTCTTCCCGAGTCAGGCGTCGTTCTCCATCCTCGTCCTCATCGGCGCGCTCGCCCTCTCGGGAGGGGCCTACCTGCTCCTCCACCGGACGGCGTTCGGGTACGACCTCAGGACGAGCGGCGTTCAGCCGGAAGCCGCGGAGTACGGCGGCGTGGACGCGAAGCGAACGATGGTATCGAGCATGGCCCTCTCCGGTGCCGTCGCCGGAATCGCGGGGACGGTGTACGTCCTGATGATTCTGGGCCGGTGGCAACAGGGCGTTCCGTCCTACGGTTTCGACGGTATCACGGTGACGATCCTGGCGGGTAACAACCCGCTCGGTATCCCGCTGGCTGCGCTCCTGTTCGGCATGCTGAAAAGCGGGAGCCTCGCCATCGACTTCGGACTCGGCGTTCCGAAACAACTCGTCGGCGTCCTGCGCGGTCTCATCATCCTGTTCGTCGCCATGCCGGAGTTCTTCCGGATGATCGGCAAACGGGTGACGACCCCGAGTTCGTCGGGTGCCGTCGCCGCGGATGGCGGTACGAGTCGACGGAGGTGAGAACGATGAATAGACGCGTTCGGCTAACCATCTGGTCCGTCGTCATCGCGGCGATCATCGGCGTCGTCGGGTTCCTGTTCCCGAACAGCGTCGTCGGCAAGATCGTCGGCACGATCAACGGGAGCTACGCGAGTGCGGCACTCCGCGCGACGGTACCGATCGGATTCGCCGCACTCGGCGGCATCTTCGCCGAGAAGAGCGGCGTCATCAACATCGGACTCGAAGGCCACCTCATCATCTCGGCGTTCACCGGTGTCGCGGTCGCCAACGCGCTCGCCGGACCGGCAGGCGCGACACAGACGACCCTCTGGCTCGGCTTCTTCGCCGCAGTCATCGCGAGCGGACTGCTCGCGCTCCTGTTCGCCGTCGTCTGCATCGAGTTCAAGGCCGATCAAATCATCGCCGGACTCGCGGTGTGGCTCATCGCGCTCGGTCTCGCACCGTTCGCGAGCAAGATCCTGTGGGGCGGAATCAACAGTCCGAGCGTCGGGACGATAACGAACTGGCGGATTCCGCTTCTCGCGAAGATCCCGGTCATCGGTCCGGTGCTCTTCAACGCGAACCCGACGGTGTACATGCTCCTCATCGCCGTTCCGCTGACGTGGGGAGTCCTGAACAAGACGGCGTTCGGTCAGTGGGTGAAAGCCAGCGGGGAGAACCCGATGGCGCTCGATACGGTCGGGATTAACGTCCACCGCGTGCGATACGCGAGCGTCCTCATCTCGGGGCTCCTCGCCGGAATCGGTGGTGCGGGGCTCTCGCTCGGGCAGGCGGGGCTGTTCAACGGCAGCGGCACCACGATGGTCAACGGCCGTGGCTGGATCGGCATCACCGCCTATTTGTTCGGGAACTACAACCCGTTCGGCGCGTTCGGCGCGTCGTTCCTCTTCGCCAGCCTCGACGCGCTTCAGTTGCGACTCCAGCAGGTCGGGTTCAACGTGCCACGCGAACTCATCGGAATCATCCCGTACGTGACGGTCATCATCGTGTTGGTGTTCGTCGGGCACACGCGAACCCCGGACGCCGCAGGCGAACCCTACGAGTCCGGCGAGGAATAGGGTGCACGGCGGCGGTCGGTCGTTCGCGATGACCCGTTTTTGATCGACCCGATTCCCTTTGTCTTCGGTTCGTTTCCCCGATTCGTTCGACGCGAGGAGCAGTTGCTGTGGGGAGTTCCGTAAAGTCACGGATAGTATGGTTTGAACGAGCGCGAGCGAAACGAGCAGTCGGACGAGCACGGCGATTCTGGTTCCGTGATGGTATATGAACGTTCGGGAAAGTGGAGAGAGAGGACTCGTACGGACGCGGCGTGTGCGCTCGGCGTGTGCACCGCGTCTTCGCGCGCCGACCGCTCCGCTACTCGTCTCGAACCTCCCGTTTTCGGGTTTTATTTGAACCGTCGTCACGCATCCGTCGTATGGACGAACTCGTCGAGCAGGCACGCGAGATTCAGGACCGTGCACACGTCCCGTACTCGGAGTACCCGGTCGGGGCGGCGCTCAGAACCGCGGACGGAACCGTCTACGTCGGCTGTAACATCGAGAACGCGAACTTCAGCAACTCGCTCCACGCCGAGGAAGTCGCGTTCGCCGAGGCGATAAAGTCGGGACACCGGGAGTTCGACCGTCTCGCGGTTAGTTCCGCGCGGCGTGACGGCGTGACCCCCTGTGGAATGTGCAGGCAGACGCTTTCGGAGTTCTGCGACGACGACCTCGTCGTCGTCTGCGACCACGGCGACGACGTTCGGGAGTACACGCTCGGTGAGTTGCTGCCGGATACGATCACCGAGGAGATGCTGGACTGATCGTCGTCCGTCGCCCGAAACGCGAAGCACCTATTTCTGCGGCGGCGAACGTGAGTGGTATGGATGATAGCGAAGACCCGAACGCGGAGGTACAGTACCACATCGAAGTCGGCGAGGACGACGTTGCGAACGCGGTTCTCCTGCCCGGTAACCCGGAACGAGTCGAAAAGATAACCCAGTTCTGGGACTCGGCGGACGAGAAGGCGTTCCACCGCGAGTACCGAACCGTGACGGGAACGTACGACGACGCGCCCATCAGCGTCACTTCGACCGGCATCGGCAGTCCGTCGGCCGCGATTGCGGTCGAGGAACTGGCGCGAATCGGTGCGGACACGTTCATCCGCGTCGGGTCCTGCGGAGCGATCCAACCCGAGATGAACGTCGGCGACCTCGTCATCACGACCGGCGGGGTTCGACAGGAAGGGACGAGCGACGAGTACGTTCGGGAGGATTATCCGGCGGTCGCGGATTACGAAGTCGTCGCGGCGCTGGTCGCCGCGGCGGAACGACTGGATTATGACTATCACACCGGCATCACGATGAGCGCCGACAGTTTCTACGCGGGGCAGGGTCGTCCCGGGTTCGAGGGCTTCCTCGCGGAGGGAGGCGACGAACTCGTGTCCCATCTGCGGGACGCGAACGTGAAGAACATCGAAATGGAAGCGAGCGCGATTCTGACGATTGCGAACGTCTACGGTCTCCGAGCGGGAGCGATTTGTTCGGTGTACGCGAACCGCGAGACCGGCGAGTTCAGAACCGAAGGCGAACATCGGGCCGCCGAAACGGCCAGCCTCGCGGTGAAGCTACTCGCACGGATGGACGAGGTGAAAGCGGAGGCGGGCGTGGACCGTTGGCACCCGGGTCTCTCGCTCGACTAGCTCGTTTTCCCGACCTGCTGTTCGATAACCGTCCCGTTGACGCGGTAGATCGCCACCGACCCGGAGCGATACACTTGGCGAATTCCGGGGAAGCGTTCGAACGACGTCTGACCGTAGCGCTCCCGCTCGCGCGGGCCGTAGTAAATGTATTCGACGTCGTATCGTTCCAATAGCTCCGCACGGGTTTTCCACGTCGTGGTCGGTGCGAAGATCGACGCGACATCGTTCTTTCGAGCCTGGTAGGCATCGTTCCCGCGATAAATCCGCTCTTGATACCAACCGACGATGGTCGGAACGCCGGTGAGCGACGACGCGGGACTCCCCCAGACGTAGGGCTTTCCGGGCGCGGACGCGATGTGCGGGCGTCCCTCTCTCGCGTCGAGCCATTCGATCGCTCCGGCTTCGCCGGGGTGGAACGTATGGACGAACGCCAACCCGTCGAGCGTCGGGTCGTCCGCTCGATGGATCGGGTTGTCCGTCGTCACGTGCTCCCCCAGGGAGAACACGCCGTACACGGATGCGACCAGTACGAGAAGCGTCGCACAGACCGCGGCCGCCTGTCGCCCCCCTCGTGACGTTTGGCTTCGAGTTACCGTCCCGGCCCGAGCGGCCGTCTCGGTTGGAATCGCGGCCGCTACCAACCGTGTCAGTGCGACGCCCGCGGCGACACCCCAGAGGACCCACAGCTGCATGTACACCTTGAACACCGTGTTGAACCGTCCGGAAATGGCGTTGTCTCGCACGTAGGCGAACTCGACGAGCAGGACGAGTCCCGCACCGGCCACCAACAGTACCGTCTCGAATCCGAGGTCGGCGTCCGAACGGAGGAGCAACCATCCACCGACGAGAAGCGGGGCAACCAACAGCAGCGCCGCGGCCCCTGCCTTCCAACTCAGGAGGCCCAACAGGAGACCGAAGATTACCACGAGTGCCGTATCCCAGTCCTTCCATCGGGCGTTCAACCCGAGATACAGCGCGAACAGACAGAGGAAGATGCCGTGGACGATGAGCAACTCGACGGCGTTGCTTCGGTCGGGGAAAAAGCCGAGGCCGCGTGCGCCTGCGGCCCCGAGCAACACGTTGAGGATGAACGGGGCCGCCCACACGAAAGCGAGACCGCCGACGGCGGCGACGATGAGCAGCGAAACCGTGATCCTGATGAGTTCGTCGGCCAGCCGCGACCGTTCGCCGATTTGAAGCAGTCGCTCGCCGTGCGGAACGAGCGTCGCCGGATGTCCTTCGACGAACACGAGCGAAAGCCAGACGACACCGAGTGCGGTTGGAAAGCTCCAGAAACTGACGGTGCTGATAAAGCCGACGACGGGTGGAAGCGCGACGAAGAGGAGGAGACGTCGCCGCTTGGTGTCGGAACGATATATCGCATAGCCGAGCGCCGCGACGAACAACAGGAACGGTTGGCCCATCATGTGGGCGTGAAGGTCCCCGTTCAGATACGCGAAGAAGGGGAACTCGTTTATCGTCCCGACCATGACGCGGCTGGCGTCCCAGTAGTGGAAATCGGTCGGTGAGATGGGAATCGCCGACGGGTCCATCTCCAGCGGTTTCGCTATCGTTTTCAGCAACCACTGTGGGAAGCTTCCCGCAACCAGACGCAAGGGGGTGTAAACGTTCCCGGCGAAGCCGACGAAGAACCCGGCAGCGATACCGGCGAAGCGTCGAGGTATCCCCTTCCTGTCGCGATCGCGCTCGCCAGACCGTAGGCGGACGTGATGAGCATACCGTAGAAGCCGGAGAGGGCGAGGTTGTAGCTGTAGCGGGGAAGCGTCCCCGTGAGTTTCGTCAGAATCGCGGCGATGAGATGGCCGCCGTAGTAGTACTGAATCGATTTCCCTGCAAACCACATGTCCTCGGGCGGGAGTTTCGGGGTTCGCATGAGCGATTGCAGCACGCCGAAATCGAGGAACTTCTCGCCCCCGGTCGCGATGATGGCCGGATCGATGGCCCGGATCACGACGAGAAAGCAGAACGCAACCGTGAAAACGACCATCGCTTCCGTGTACCCCTCCAAATCGAGTTCGAGGTCGTACCGCGTCAACGCCATCGAGAGGGCGGCGAGAACGACGATGGCGACGACGACGGTAGCGCTCGTAAACGCAAACTGGCCGAGCCAATAGGTGACGACCGTCACCACGACGAGACTCGCCGGAAGGGCGAACGTCGCCCCACGGTCGGGAAACGTCCGAAACAGTGCCGCTGCAATGGGAAGCCCGGCCAGCGCGAGGGCGTAATAGATGACCAGCCAGAACGCAACGAGCACGAACTCCATCTGGGTCATTCGGAGCACCGCAGTGATATACTTCTTGTGGGGATGTAGGAGAACGAACACATTTTTGATAGATCTGATCACGGCATAAAATCACACACGGCGGTCGAATCACAACCCTTAACCACTGGACGGCAGTATGAATTGATAGCGGGATGGGATAGCCAGGAGATTCCGGCGGGCTCATAACCCGCAGATCGGTAGTTCAAATCTACCTCCCGCTATTTTACTTCGATCTCAACTCCCGAATGACGGGTAGAGTCTTGCCGCTGTCGTCGGGATTGCATGAACCTACGGAGTGGATTTGAATCAGGAAGCGAAGCGGAACGACCGTGGTTCGAATCTACCGCCCGCTATTTACACACGACTTTCACCGACCAGTTATTTCTTAATCACAACCCTTAACTACCGGACGGCAGTATGAACTGATAGCGGGATGGGATAGCCAGGAGATTCCGGCGGGCTCATAACCCGCAGATCGGTAGTTCAAATCTACCTCCCGCTATTTTCTCTTTACTTCACCTCTCAAGCGACGAGCTGAGCCTCGTCGCGGTCATTTAGCTGGATAATCCTGCGGAGTAGATTTGGATCAGGGAGTGGCGCCAAACGGAACGACCGCGGTTCGAATCTATCTCCCGCTGTTTTCACACGATTTGTCTTTCAGCGGTCGGTTCTCCCTTTCCCTCAAAATCGGCCGGTGCCATCCGACTTATTCCCCTTGCACCGGTAGAACCGTGCATGCCATCCGCATTGTTCGTGGTGAGCGAGGAGGGATATTGGGGAGAGGAGTGCATCGAACCGCTGCAAACGCTGGACGGGGCTGGTGTCGAGATAACGGTCACGACGCCGAGCGGGGGAAAACCCGTGGTCGATGAGCGATCCGTCGACCCCGAGAACGTGGGCGAAGAAACCGCAGAGCGTGTTCGGGAAGCCGACGAAACGGACCCGCGACTGCAGGACCCGGTTCCGCTGGCGACGACGAGCGTCGAGGAATACGATGTCGTCGTCTTCCCCGGTGGGCACGGGACGGAGTGGGACGTAAATCAGGACAAGCACGCCCGAAACCTGCTCCGTGATGCGGTCGAAACGGGCGATACGAAAGCACTCGTCGTCTGTCACGCCGTTGGCTTGCTGGCGTTCACTCGTGACAGTGACGGAGGCTTCCTCGTGGACGGACGAAACGTCACCGGGTTCCCGAACGAGTGGGAGGAGGGAATCGTCGATGACGACGACTGCATGCCGGACGGACGAAAACTACCGTACTGGGTCGAGGACGAAGTGAAAGCGGCGGGTGGAACGTGGGACGCCGAACTCGACGCCGAAACCAGCGTACGAACCGACGGTGATTTACTCACCGCACGTGGTCCGGGGTCGTCGCATGCGGCGGCGACGACGCTCCTCTCCGCACTCGATGTCGAATGATCCCGATGCGAAGCGGGTGATTTATACTTGACTCGTTCCCAGTTGGCACGAGATGCTAGGGACGCGCGGCGTGTTGGCGGTGGTGGCAGGGGTAGTCATGATAATTGCCATCCCCGTTCTACGCTCCGGACGCCGGTCGACGGGCCTGTGGTTACTGACCATCGCGTTTTTTATCGCCACCCTCTGGTCCGCCCTCAGTCTCGCATGGACTCGGGATCATTCCGGGATGCTTTCGTTCCAATCGTATTTTATGCTAGCGACGACCGCAGTTGCTGGGACGATCTATTATGGGATGCTTGCTAGAGAAGTAAGCGCTGAACATTAATTTTATTTATTTTGTGATAGAATACGATAGAAACTCCTTACTAGTTTTATTGCGTTAATTGCTTCTATGAAGTCTGAACGACTAAATGCTTATGCTAACCAGTAACTTTAAATACATCTTCTACAAGTCTTTGGTATGCCACGGCGACGCAACCGAAGTGGTGCAGATGATAGCCGACGGAAGTTTCTGAAGGCGAGTGGGGCGGGTGCTATTGCTCTCTCCCTTGCGGGCTGTTCCGGTAACAGTGGAGACAGCAAAACTTCTTCCGACACGTCGACAGGGAACGGGGAAACCGAAACGACGAACGAACCGAGTCAGAACACTCTTTCTCCGGACGATATCGAACCGGGTGGAACGCTCCGGTACGGGATGGATACCGCGCCGGACAGTCCGAACATCATGCTGGCGGGCAGCGTGTATTCCGCAGTTGCGCTGGACCCCGTGTACGACTACGGTGTCGTACAGGACCCGGTCACGTTCGAAATGAAACCGGAGGTCTTCACCGATTGGACCCTGAAGAATGCGGAGAAGGACAAACCGGATGTTTACGTCAAAGCCCGAAAAGACGGCTTGAAATGGAACGACGGTGAGGAGTTCAAGATGGAGGACATCTTGTTCTCCTACCAGTTCCAGCTCGACAACAAGCCCGGTCAGTGGTCCGTCTGGAACTACTTCGACAAGATCGAGGAAGCGAAAAACGACTGGGACTTTCACATCAAACTGTCCCAGCAGGTTGGGACGTGGGACTCGGACGTCGTCGGCGGCGCTCCCATCATTCCCAAGCACAAGTGGGAGGGTGTCGATTACAAGAACTACGACCCGACGAAGGCGAACGACGAGGGTCCGGTCGGAACCGGGCCGGGTAAGCTGGTCAAATGGAACGCGGACACCTCGATGCAGATTAAGTTCCGCCGCGATTACATCGAGAACGAGTACGCGCTCAACAACCTCGACTGGAAGAAAGAGAGCAAGACGCTCATTCACGGCGGTCCGTTCCTCGACGGCGTGAACTTCAAGGTGTACGGCGGAACGTCGGCGATGACGCAGGCCTTCTTGCACGACAAAATCGACACGCACTACGGCAGCATGGAATCCTCGAAGATTCCGAAAGTCAAGAAGATGGACGGCACCGGTCTCGTCAAGGGATACGACAGCGGGTTTTCGTACTGTGGTTTCAACTGCCGCCGCTCGCCGCTCGACGACGTCGCCCTCCGGCAGGCGATGGCGTTCATGTTCGACGATTACTACTGGACGACCAAACTGCACGGCGGATACGTCCTCAAAGGCGATTACGCCCAGTCTCCGGGATACAAAGGTGTGCGTCCCGAGACCGTGTACGATGGCGAACTGCTCAAGGACCCCCGCACCAACGCGTTCGACTTCCGCGCGGAGAAAGGCAAGAAGCCGGACGTCGAAGGTGTTCGCAAGTTCCTGACGGACGGAAACGTCATCGACGGATCGAAAGGCACGTTCGTCGGGAAGAAGTTCCCCGGATCGTTCTCGGGCGTCAAAGCGAGCCAGTCGAAGGCGAAGTACAAGTACACGTTCGGTCCGGTCAAATCGGACGTTCTCAAGAATTCGGATGCCGACGTGACGAAGGAGATTCGGGTCGACGGCAAGACCATCACGGAGATGATGGGCGACGGTGGCATCACCCTCCTCATCGACCCGCCGGGAGAACAGCCCAAGATCGCGAAAGGGATCAACCGCTGGAAGAACAACCTGCATCAACTCGGTATCCCGGCCCACACCGAATCGATCTCGTTCAACACCATGTCGGGTAAGGTGTACCAGGAGGAGGACTTCGACGTGTACCCGATGGGCTGGGGCGGAACCAGTGCGTACGGAACGTCGCTTCACTCGTTCTTCTACTCCGGAAATTCGGGAGACGACACCGACAAGTTCGCCTACAACTCCACCGGGTACGGTGTGGCGGGCGGAAGCGCGGACAAGCTTCTCGAAAAGGCGTACACGGAGACCGACCCCGACAAGCGGTCCAAGAAGTACGCGAAGGCGATGGAGAAGATCTACCTCGACATGCCCTACATGGTCCAGTCCTATGACAAATACCGCTGGCCGGTCAACTCGAAGAAGTTCGGCGGGTTCGTGAAGAACATCGTCGACCCGGCATATGCGAACTGGGACGCGGAGTACAGCAGCATCTACCTGAAAGAGAACCTGAAGCAGTAATCGCGCTTTCGAACCCTTTCGAGTGGGTTTTTCGCGGTACGGCAGTGGGAATCGGTGGTTGAATTTACTCCGTGATCGATGCGAAAATCATCACATTGATAATGAAGGTATTCCATGAATGACATGGATACACACAAATAAACGAAATGGTAAACAGTATGTCGAAATCAACGGACGGTAGAGTATGACAAAGATCAGCACCCGCTATCTCGCGAAGCGATTGGTCGTCTCGTATCTGACGCTACTCGTCATCATGACGATCATATTCTTGCTCATTCACAGCATGCCCGGGTCGATCATTTCGAGCATGATCACTCCGAAAATGAAACCCGCGCAAATCGACCGTATCAGACAACAGTGGGGACTGAACCAACCGCTGTGGAAACAGTACCTTCACTACATGGTCAACTACCAGACGGGCAACTTTGGCCGGTCGCCGACGAAGCACGTCGCCGTTTGGGACGTCATTATCCGACGGTTCCCGCGAACGATCATCCTGTTCGGTGCCGGGTTCATCACCGCGTACACCGTCGGCCCGCTCGTCGGAATGTATCTGGGTTGGTGGCGAGGGTCGAACAAGGACAAGACCATCTACACGTCCGGTCTCTTCATGTACTCGATGCCCGCGTTCTGGATCGCGTGGCTGTTCATCTGGGTGTTCAACTACAAACTGGACCTGCTGAAAAGCGCGTACATGATCGATCAATTCGGGGTGTCGAATTGGACGCCGTTCTTGGCGATGTCGAACATCCTCTCTCACATCGCGTTACCGCTCTTCAGCATCGCGTTCGTCGGATGGGTCGGTTCCATGCTCGTCATGCGACCGTCGATGAACAACGTCACCGGGGAGGACTACGTGTTCCTCGCGCGAGCGAAGGGACTCAGCGAACGTACCGTAATGATGAAACACGCGGCGCGGAACGCATTGATTCCGGTCGCAACGCAGGCTATCGTCGGCCTCGCGTTCCTCGTGGACGGGAGCGTCATCATCGAACAGGTGTTCAGTTGGCCCGGTATCGGGAAGCTACTGGTGAGTGCAGTGCAAGGAAGGGACTACCCGATCGCACAGGCGGCGTTCTTCATGACCGCGATACTCATCATCTCCATGCGACTGCTGACGGACGTCGCATACACCTTCCTCGACCCGCGGATCAAGTTTGGAGGGGACTAACGAATGTCAACACAATCCGAAAACGCTTCAACGACAAGTACGCTCAAAGAGCAGTGGAAACCGCGAATCGAACGATTTCGACGGGGGTGGAGCCGATATACGCAGCACAAGATGGGCGTCATCGGACTCATCATTCTCGTCGTGTACATCCTGTGGGCGCTCTTCCCGTCGGTATTCGCTCCACATTCGCTCGACTGGCGAGCCTTCACGGGGACGGATCAGTACGCTCGCATCTCGCTTCAACAGCAGCAGCAATTACCGTATCCCCCTGTCTTCGGCGATCCGTTTTTCGCACCGTTCGGAACGACCGACGATGGGGTAGGTGTTCTGACACTGTTGATTTACTCGACGAAAACTGCACTGTATATCGGGTTCGCCGCGGGATTGCTCTCCAGTCTCGTCGGCGTCCCACTCGGTCTCATCAGCGGGTTTTACGGTGACACCTGGATCGACGAAGCCATCCAGCGCATCGTGGACGTGATGTACGGGTTGCCGTTCCTCCCGTTCCTCATCGTTCTCGTCGCCGTCAACGGCGTCAACACGACGAACATCATCATCGGCATCGCGGTCACCTCGTGGCTCAACAACTGCATCCTCATTCGCGGGGAGACGTTGTCGCTCAAGGAACGGGCGTACATCGAGTCGGCGCGCGTCGCGGGGGCGAGCGACACGCGAATCGTGTTTCGGCACATCCTGCCGAACGTTATCCCACTCGCGTTCGTGTTCCTCGCCCAGGACGCGGCGGGCGCGATCCTCGCACAGGCATCGCTCGCATTCCTCGGGTACGCCCCAACCAATACACACTCGTGGGGGGTAATGCTCGAAAACGTCCAAGCCAACGGTCACATCTTCGACGCACCGTGGTGGCTCATCCCGCCGGGGCTAGCCATCACGTCCCTCGCAGCAGCGTTCTACTTCATCGGATTCTCGGTGGAGGACCTCGCCAACCCACAGGAGTAACTCATGTCACTGCTAGAAGTCAACGATCTATCGGTTCGCTACGACGCCGGGGACAAGCAGGTCCACGCCGTCGATGGCGTCAGCTTTAGCATCGAACACGGCGAGACGTACGGTCTCGTCGGTGAATCAGGGTGTGGGAAAACCACGCTGTCGAAGTCGCTGATGCACCTGCTCGATTCGAACGGGTACATCGAACGCGGCGAGATTTGGTTCGACGGAACTCTCCCCGAATGGGAAGACGGGAACGGAAACGTCCGACGAGAGGTAATCGAGGACGACCGATACCCGGTTCGTGAGGACGGGATGACCGACCTCGCACGACTGGATAACCAGCAAATCCGTGACGTTCGGTGGCGGAACATCGCGCTGATTCCACAGAGTGCGATGAATGCACTCAATCCGGTGTACAAAGTCGGCGACCAAATCGTCGAAGCCATCCTGCGCCACGAACCGGAGATACCGGCGGAACAAGCACACGAACGGGCACGAGACCTCATTCAGCGGGTCGGCATCGACCCCGAGCGTGCGGACGACTACGCACACCAGTACAGTGGTGGCATGAAACAGCGTGCCGTCATCGCGATGGCGATGGCCTGCAACCCGGACATGCTCATCGCGGACGAACCGACGACCGCACTCGACGTCATTATCCAGGACCGAATCTTGGAGGAGTTGGAAACGCTCCAAGACGAGTTCGACGTCGCCATCCTCGTCGTCAGTCACGACGTGAGCGTCATGGCCGAAATCTGTGACCAACTCGCGGTGATGTACGGCGGAAAGATCATGGAAAGCGGTCCGATGGATGAGGTACTAACGGAATCGGCGAACCCGTACACGCTCGGGCTGAAGAACTCGTTCCCGACGGTCGAAAAGGCGGACCAGGACCTCGTCTCCATTCCCGGGTCGCCGCCGACGTTGCTCGACCCGACCGACGGCTGTCGGTTCGCGTCTCGGTGTCCGTTCGTCGTGGACGAATGCCGTTCGGCACACCCGCCGATGTACGACGCAGAACGAGCGGAATCCGGAAAGAGAAGCGAAGCGAGTTCACCCCACGTCCATCGGTCGGCGTGCTATCGGGTTGACGAACTCGAAACGATCCGTACTGAAGCACGAAAGGAGGAAAAATGGCAACAGATCACGACGCAAACGCACTAACCGAAACGGACCACGACGGAGATGCACTAGTAGAGATTCAAAACGTCTCGAAACTGTTCGGCCTCTCACAGGGTGTCATCGACCAACTGCTCGGTCGAGAGCTCCAACCCGTTCGGGCAGTACAGAACGTCGATCTGAATATCAACAAAGGCGATATCATGGGTATCGCCGGTGAATCCGGGTGTGGGAAGACCACGCTCGGGAAACTACTGGTCAAGCTGTACGACCCGACCGAGGGACGGATCATGTTCGACGGGCGGGATATGAGTGAACTGGCTCGGGAGGACAAGAAGGTGTTCCGCCAGCGCGTCCAGATGATCTTTCAGGACCCGTTCGAGAGCTTGAACCCGCGAATGACTGTGTTTCAGTCGGTCGTCGAACCGCTCAAAATCAACGATATCGGGGACGGCTATCAGGACCGGCGCGAGCGGGTCGTTCAGGTGTTGAACGACGTCGGACTCTCGCCCGCGGAAGCCTACCTGAACGAGTTCCCGAAGGAACTGTCCGGTGGCGAGCGCCAGCGCGTCGCTATCGCGCGTGCGCTCGTCGTGAATCCCGATTTCATCGTCTGTGACGAACCCGTCTCGATGCTCGACGTTTCCATCCGGGCGGGTGTGCTGAACCTGATGAAGGAGCTACAGGAAGAGTACGGATTGACGTACGTGTTCATCAGTCACGACCTCTCGCTGATTCGGTACATGTGTGATCGAACCGCGATCATGTATCTCGGTGGAATCGTCGAACAGGGACCAACCGACGAGGTGGTGAACGATCCCAAACATCCGTACACCGAAGCCCTCTTCGATGCTGTGCCGGAGATCGAGCCCGAAACACAACGTCAGCGGGCGAACGTCACCGGCGAGGTTCCGAACCCCAGAAACCCACCGACTGGCTGTCGATTCCACCCCCGCTGCTCGAAGATCATCCCGCCCGAGGACTGGACGGGAAGTCAAGAGGCGTTCCGGCGTGGTTTCAGTTTCAAACATCGAGTTCGAGCGGGAGACGTCTCGGCCGAGGACATCGACGAACGACACGCGGAGCAGCGAGACGCGGTAGACCGAATCCTCGAAGTCGGTCTTGCACTCGAACTGCCCGAGGAACACCAACTACCCGGTGAGGAGGCTGGAGCGGTGACTCTCAGCGCTCTCGACATGCCACGACAGGCCGAAAACGCGCTTCGGTCCGCCACGCGGGACCTCCTCGACGGCAACGAGGAAGACGCGATGGAGCAACTCGACCGGCAGTTCAACACCATCTGTGAACGGGAGGTCCCGCAACTCCACGAGTCCGGGGACCAAGTCAGTGCGTGTCATCTGTACGATTCATCGACACCGAACACGGAACCCATCACGCCGGACGCTTCCGACTGATCCCGACCCTCTTCTCGAAGCCATCCTGTTAGAAAACTTTACATCGGACACATCCATAGCAAATGTCACCGAATGTCAAATTCGAACCTCCGTTCTGCGCTTACACCAAACCAACCCCTCCTCGTCGCCGCTGTCGTCCTCGTCGCGGTCATCACTACTTGGTTCTTCGTCCCGACCTTGCAGGGACACACCGCGGCGATGAACGTTCGATCTGCCAGCGTGACGACCGCCGATACCAGCGTGACCGCGGACGGATCGAACCTCGTGACGACACTGACGATCCACAATCCGACACAGCGGGACATCGTGTTTTACGACGGTCTGATACACGTTTACGACGGAGAAACGCAGTTAACCGATGGGACGTCGACACCCTTCGACGAGACGAACGTCCCCGCGAAGGAAACGGAGACGATTCGAATCAAAATGGACGCCGACCCCGATAGGGTTTCCCGGACGAGGCAAGCGGTGAAATCCGGGTCGATTTCGTTCACCGGATTCGTTCGCGGCCGGATCGGGGAGAAAAAGGTGCAGGTGTACGTACGCAACGAGGACTGAACGATGACTGAACCAAAAACAGGGACGAACACGAAGTCGAGGACGACCGAATGGGCGACCGACGAGGGGAACGACTCCCCACTGGTTCGTACGCTTTCGACCGTCGGCAAAGGAATACTCACCGGTATTATCGGCGGGATGGCGGCGTTCACCTACACTCAGTCGAGCCTGATCACGTGGACGATAAACCCGCAGTATGTCCTCCTGTTGGTCGCATCGACGGGGGCTTTCGCACACCTCCTCGCGTACGATTTGCACGAGAGCATTCGTATCGGCATCGTCGCGTTCCTCTCCGGAGCGATCACGCTGACGCTGTCGTGGGTCGCGCCGCTCTTGTTGCTTCCATACTCCGGAACTGCGCGCGACCTGTTGTTACCGAGGCTGCTCGGAAACGCCCTCCGAGGCGTTCTTCTCGTCTACGTGGGGGTATTCCTCGGCGCATACCTGCTGACGCTGACGGTGGATGCGTACGTGACAGCTTGAAACCGTGACAGTTTTGATCCGTCCGTCGATACCAGTACCCGTGTCAAAAGACCTACCAACGCGGGAGCGCTCGGCCCGAGAGCGCGGGACCTTCGCAAAACACGCGGACGATCCGACGGTCGCAAGCTATCTCTCGTCCCTCTTTTTCCTCCTCTCGGTTCCGGTGCTCCTCCTCGTCACGTTCGTTGGTCATTCATACGGGCTGTACTCGTACGGAGCCATCGTTCCCGCCTTTGCAGGGCTTCTGTTCGTCGCGATCACGCTCGTCTTCGTCATCATGCACGTCCGAACCCGCTGACCCGAACGAACTGCCAGCGGCGGTAATCAGAACGTGCTGTTCCGAATCGTCATGTAGAACATGATGATCATCGCGGAGATGAGGAGCAGGAACTCCAGTTGAGTGATCGACTTTTGCTTCGAAACCACGAAGAGGATGAGACTCGCTCCACCGAGTACCGCGACGGCGACGAACAACAGTATCGTGATATTGGTCTCGTCACTGACCCAGTAAAACACCCGGTCGCCAAGGCCGTCCATAGCGGTTCAGAACGGAACTCCTTCGTACACACACTCGACGGGGTCGAGGACGAGTTGAAGCGCAAGCGCATAGCTTGCCAAGGCGAGTTTCGGATCGGCAACGAAGTCCGTGTTTTCGTCCCGCCATTCGGCGACGCTGGCAGCGAACCTGACGTGTGAATCGTGAATCGTCATGAGCCACTCCGATGGGAGTTCGACGGGATCCCCCTTATTTGTCACCCGAAAGAGATATTTGAAGGTAGCGTCTCGGCGGCCGCTGATGTCCTCACCTGCCTGAAACTCGGGTAGTTGTGGCGTGCCGAACAGTTGGATGAGACGGAACAGTGGAACCCCGATGTCGTTGGCGTTGGTACCATCGCTATCGTCGCTGACGTATGCGACGACGTTCAAATCCTCCCGTTCACGAACGTTGTCCTCGATGAGGAGCGCACCGTTCTCCCGACGTGCTTCGATTTCCGACCGTGGAACGGGTTCGACGAGGATGTCCTGAAGTTCCTCGAAGTCCGGGGCGTCCGGATGGTTTCTGATATCCATTGCTTAGTATGCGAAGTAGTTGAATCCACGCCAGCCAGCGTAGCCGACGGCGAAGAGGGCGGCGCCCGTGACGATGACGACGAGCGATTCGCCACCCGTCATCGTGTCCGCCATCTGCGGGATGAGCTTGAAATACAACGACAGACCGAACAGCAAGTAGATGTATCCGACGACGATGCCAAGGAGGGCGATAATTATCGACAGTAGCCCAATCGGACCACGCAGCGATTTAGGGACGCTAGTCTTCAACGCCATGGTTTGTGCTAATTGGGCACAATCATAAACGTTCTGCAACGAGTTCACTCGCTTTTATTCCGCTCGCGCTCTCTTTTTTCGAGATTTTCCATACTCTCCCCCGACAGCGGCGACATTCGTTCGTCGAACTCCTCGCTCCCCTCCGGTTTCGCCGCCGCTTCCCGTCCCGAAAAATACGAGGAGATGAACAGTTCGTGGTTTTCACGGAGGGAGTAGCCAACGTACACGAGGATAATACCCGGCAGTACCCGAAGAACGGCCGCAGGCGATGTGATTCCGTAGCTACCCACCACGACCGAACCGTGAATGGCATCGCCAACGAGGAGCGCTCCAGTGACGAGCGTCGTCGTCGAAAGCATCGACAGGAACTGACGGGAGACCATCTTATCCGTCGCCGTGTTCGTCGACGATGACGACTTCGCCATCTTGGACGTCCACGTTGATGAGCGTCTTCACCGTATAGTCCGTGTCGTCCAGTTCGTTCGCGCCGACCTTCTTGATGACGGCACACACGTCCACCACATCCGCACCGATGTATTCGAGCGCTTGCGTGACGGCCTTCATCGTTCCGCCCGTCGAGAGCACGTCGTCCAACAGGAGCACGCGGTCACCCTCGTCGACGTTGTTGATGAACATCTCGTTCTCCGAGTAGCCGGTTTGCTGGGAGAGCGAAACCTCCCCGTCGAGTCCGTACTGGCGCTTTCGGATGACGACCAGCGGGATGTCCGTCATCAGCGAGACGGCCGTCGAGATGTGGATTCCCATCGCCGCAGGGGTGACGATCTTATCGACGTTCTCCAGATCCGCCTTTCGGATGATCTTGATGACGATTTCGCGCAGCAGCGTCGGTTCGAGCATCGGAATCCCGTCGCTGATGGGGTGTACGAAGTAATGATAGCCGTCTTTCTCGATGATCGGGGCGTCCAGAAGGGACTCCTTCAACTGGTCCATGTTGGTCGTATTCCGTCCATCAGTAAAAGGTGATGGATATGGATTCTCGCAAATCGAGGTTTACGGAGCGGTATGTGGTGGGAGAACAGATTTCGATGTGCGAGAGGTTAGATCGTTACGCGATGAAATGGGTCCCCGTCGGTTGCGAGGTGGTCGCCGAATTCGTCACGTCCACCACTTTCACTTTCAGTCCGGATAAGGCTCATCGCTTTTACACTCTCCCCCCTACGAAAATATGCGGGTTGGAAAAACCCGCGACAAATCGATTGCCAACAACACCCCCCCTACCCTACTAACCCAGCAGGGTTCGATTTGTTTCCATCCTTTCACCGAACGACGGCGCCTGTCGAAAAGAAGTCCATTCTCTAATGAAAAATACCGAAACGATAGCGTAGAGCCGGGAAATCAGTTGACCGTATAGGTGGAAACGACGCTCGGTTTACCACTTACAGTCGCTTTGACGACGATTTTGTCGCCACTTTCACATTCAGTTGCGGAGATTATCCCACCGACCTCATCGAAGTTCTCACTCTCACCGATTTCCCCAGCAACTTCACAATCCTGCGACGTTACGGATACGTTCTCGGCGCTCTGGACGTTTCCGAGTTGGGTCAACTGAACGTCGACCGAGTTACTACTAACTTGGTCGAACGACACGCCCACTTGTGCATTCTTGTCCACGTTGTTCCCCAGGCCCATCACGAACGTTCCGATCACGGCCGCCAAGATGACCGTAATGGCAACCATTAGTATCACGCCGATTACGGGACTCACGCCTCTGCTGTCAGACAGTTTCGAACTGAATTTTTCCTTGAGTGTCATATATCGAATTCTCCTTCGACGCGCTGTCGCACCAGCAGAACTTTCCCTCGTCGGTAAAATATCCGATAGTTACGATCAGATACCTGAAACAGGATATATCGAACCTGACTCGGATTTGCTTTCTCCGGATGGTATGCGCGTTATAACAGGATTTGCTACTACTCCCTAATAAAGATATGGCTGTATATATTTATTCCACTATATGTGATACTTCTCAGCGTAGCGGATGTATTTTAGAATCCGAATTTTGAAACTAACATCCTTTCGAATCGTCTCGAACGTTCGACACCTATACCCAACAACGTATCCACCTGCTGAAAGAAGAACGCGGAACTCCGTGATGTCACGAAACTAATCTACTCGGGTATCGTGTCGGAACAAATCACGGCCGGTTTGAGAACTGTTAAGGTACGTCCATCGCCACTTTCGAGCGTGCAATCGCCCTCGAATTCGGCAGGCCTCGTTGTGCTTGTGTTGGTGATGCTCCCCTTCGCGGCGGCGGCCGTGACGCCGCTCGTCTACCGCGTTCTCCGCGACCGAACCGCCTACTACGCGGCGGCGGTGGCGCTCGCGTGCTTCGGGATGGTCGCCAGCCTGCTCGGCACGAACGCCTCCGTTTCCTTCCCGTGGATTCCCTCGCTCGGAGTCTCGCTTCGCTTTTACGTGGACGGACTCTCGCTGCTCATCGGGTTCCTCGCCAGCGGCGTCGGCGTCCTCATCCTGACGTATTCCGGACGATACATGGACGGAGAACCGGGCAAGGAGAAGTATTACACCACACTGCTGGCGTTCATGGGGTCGATGCTCGGCGTGGCGTTCGCCGCCGACCTCATCTCCCTGTTCGTCTTCTGGGAACTGACGAGTCTCACGTCGTTCGTCCTCATCGGCCACTACTCCGACCGACCGTCGGCACAGTACGCCGCGCGGAAGTCGATGCTCATCACGGTCGCCGGTGGGCTGTTCATGCTGATAGGGTTCCTCCTCATCCACGACGTAACCGGGACGTACGCGATGTTCGGACCCAACGGAATCCTCACGCCTGCAAACGTCGCCAACGCGAGCGAACAACTCCACTCGAACGGGTTGTTCGTTCCCGCACTCGTGCTCATCGCGGTCGGTGCGGCGGCGAAATCCGCGCAGGTACCCCTACACATCTGGCTGCCGAACGCGATGGAAGCGCCGACGCCGGTGTCTGCGTTCCTCCACTCCGCGACGATGGTCAAGGCCGGTGTCTACCTCGTCGGTCGATTCCGTCCGCTGTTCCTCCCGGAGGAGGTTCACGCGATTCCAGACTGGATGCTGCTCTTTGCGATTCTGGGGTTGGTGACGATGACCGTCACGGCCATCCTCGCCGTCGCCGCGACCGACATCAAGGAACTGTTGGCCTACTCGACGGCGAGCCATCTCGGACTCATCATCGCGGGTTTCGGCTTCGCCTCCGAGTTCGGGGCCGAGACCGGCGCATTCCACATCCTCAACCACGCGATGTTCAAGGCGGCGCTGTTCCTCGTCGCGGGGATCATCGCGCACGAAGCGGGGACCAGAACGATCGACCATCTCGGCGGTCTGTGGCGTGACCTTCCGATCACGGCGGCCGTCACGGTCATCGCCGCCCTCGGAATGGCTGGCGTTCCGCCGTTCAACGGCTTCTACTCGAAGGAACTGCTGTTCGAATCGGCCTACCACGCGGCTCACGTTCACGGCGGCCTCGCGTGGTTGTTCCCCGTCGTCGCCGTCTTCGGGAGCATCTTCACGTTTCTGTACTCCGTTCGGTTCATGATGCTCTTCTTCGGCGAGAAGCCGACGGGATTGGGACACGTCCATCGTCCGCCGCTCGCCATGCTGGTTCCGCCCGTCATCCTCGGAATCATCGCGGCGCTCATCGGCCTCGGCGGCGTGACCGACACGTTCGGTATCGCACCGACCGCGCTCAATCACTTCGTCGGGACGGTCGTGGAAAGTGTGCTTCCGCCGGGGGCGGGCGGACACGTCGAACCGGTTCATTTCAGCTACCACCTTCCGACCGCCGTCACACCGGCCGCCGTGATGAGCGCGGTCACCATCGGTCTCGGCCTCGTCACGTACCCGTACTACGACGACCTCCACGAGGGGGTGAACCGCCTGCTCGCCATCGACCCGCTCCGCGTGAACTGGTGGTACGACAACGCGGTGGACGGACTGAGCGACCCGCGGGTGGCGACGATGCTCCGCACTCGAAGTGCGCCGCTCCGAACGTACGCCGTCTGGCTCTTCGCGACCATCGCCGTTCTGACGCTCGGCGCGTACGCCGCAGCATCGTCGTCGATTCCGGCGATTTCCGGAGCCGTGGTGACGCTCCCGACTATCTTCGTTTTGTTCGTGGCCGTGGTCGCGGCGGTGGCGGTCACCGTCGCCGACTCGCACATCGCGGGAGTGCTCACGCTTTCGGTGATGGGGTTCATGGTCGCGATATTCTTCATCCTCGGACGCGCGCCTGACCTGGCGCTGACGCAACTGATCGCCGAGACGCTCATCCTCGTCATCTTCCTGCTCGTGCTGGAAAAGCTCCCGGCGTATTACGGGAGGATCGGTCGCTGGACGGCGGCACGGGACGCCATCGTGTCCGCGGCCGTGGGGTTCACCGTCTTCCTGACGGTGCTGTTCACGACCGCGGCGAATCCGAAGGAGGGAATCGCTTCCTTCTTCGTCGAACACGCGGGCGTCCCGAAATCACACGGTTCGTTCCTCTTCGATTACGGCGGTGGCTCGAACATCGTCAACGTCATCCTCGTCGACTTCCGTGCCTTCGACACGATGGGAGAGATCAGCGTCATCGCGATGGCCGCACTCGCAGTCCTCACGCTGATCGCCATGCGAGGACGGGGTGAGATGCAATGAGCGACGAAGCCGACACGACGGTCATCACCCGAACCGTGACGCGGACCGTCGTTCCGCTGATCCTCGTGACGGCCATTGCCTTCCTCCTCCAAGGTCACAACCTCCCCGGAGGGGGTTTCATCGCGGGAGTCATGACCGCTACGGCGGTTGCACTCATCTACGTCGTCTTCGGTCAGGCCTTCCTCGAAACGGACATCATCGCGGGGTCGGCCGTCGGGCGGGACGGGACGCGCGAAGTGGGTACCCGACAGGTGTCGGCGTTCCTCACCGTCTTCGCGCTCGGCCTCACGATAGCCGCGGGAAGCGGACTCGTTCCCATCCTGTTCGAGGCGCCGTTTTTGACCCAAGCGGTGGTGTTCGTCGAGCATCTCCCGATCGTTCACGACATCGAATTAACCAGCGCCTTCGCGTTCGATTTCGGCGTCTATCTCGTCGTCGTCGGGGCGCTCCTGACCGTACTCGCGGTGGTGGGAGCCGAATGATGGCGTCGGAACTCCTCGTGGCCGCCGAACCCCAACGGCCGCAGTTCTTCGTCGCGCTCGTCTTGGGCATCCTGTTCGCCGTCGGGACGTTCTTGATCCTTCGGCGCGACGTCGTTCGAGTCGTCTGGGGGCTCACCGTCTTCAGCCAGGCGACGAACGTCTATCTCATCTCGATGGGTGGGTTCTCCGGTCGCGCTCCCATCCTCGAAGGTCACGGCGGCGGGTCCGGCGTGACGACCCGCTCGTTCAGGCACTCGTCCTGACCGCCATCGTCATCAGCTTCGCCACGACGACGCTGGCGCTCGTGCTAACCTACCGCGCCTACCAGGAGAACGGAACGATCGATACCACGATGCTAGGAGGAAACAATGACTGATACGATCATCGTCGCGCCGCTTCTGATACCGCTCTTCACGGCCATCGCCACGCTGTTGGCTCGCCGACGCCTCCGTCTGCAACAGGGAGTGAGCCTCCTCGGAAGCGTCGCCTACCTCGTCGCCGTCGCAGTACTGTTCGCCCGCGTCGTCCTTCCGGTCGGTTCGACGCCGCGCGTCCTCGTCTACCAGGTATCGAACTGGCCCGCGCCGTTCGGTATCTCGCTCGTCGCCGACGCGCTGTCGGTGTTCATGCTCGTCATCGCCGCGGTGGTCACGCTCGCCGCGCTCGTCTTCGCCGTCGTCTCCATCCAGCCCTACGGCCAGCGTCTCTCGTTTCACTCGCTCTATCACTTCCTCGTCCTGGGCGTCACGGGGTCGTTCCTGACGGGCGACGTGTTCAACCTGTTCGTCTGGTTCGAGGTCATGCTCATGGCGAGCTACGTCTTCGTGCTGTTCTACAGTGGACCGGAGCACACGCGGGCGGCCCTCTCCTACGTCGTCCTCAACCTCGTCGGGAGCGCGGTCATGCTCCTCGGCATCGGCGGCCTTTACGCCACGACCGGGACGCTCAACATGGCCGACCTCGCCCGGCGTCTGTCCGATCCGGCCGCGTACGGCATCGACGTCGCTCCCGTCTTGGGACTGGCCGCCCTGCTGTTCGTCGTGTTCGCGCTCAAGGCGGGGTTGGTGCCGCTTCACTTCTGGGTCCCCGACGCGTACGCCGTCGCACCGACACCCATCACCGCCGTACTCGCTGGCGTCGTGAAGAAAGTCGGCGTGTACGCGATCATCCGACTCTACTTCACCGTCTTTGCAACCGCGTCGCTTCCGGTCTTCGAGTCCGTCCTCCACGGGACGTCGATACTCTCGTTCTTCGCCCCCGTCCTGTTCGTCACAGCGGCCGCGAGCATCATCTACGGCGGCCTCGCCGCGGTCGGCAGCGACGACCTCGACCGATTGCTGGCCTACTCCTCCATCGGGCAGGTCGGATTCATCGTCATGCCACTCGCGGTGGCGGCCGCAGTTTCCGATCCCGAGTTGCGAGCGCTCGGCGTCGTCGCGGCGCTCGTTTACTCCGCGGCCCACGCGCTGGCGAAGAGTCTGCTCTTCCTCACCAGCGGCGTCGTCTCGGCGTCGTTCGGAACCTCGTCGCTCGACCAACTCGGCGGGGTGGCGTCGTGGCGGCCGTCCCTCGCGGGCGGCGCGTTCGTCGGGATGCTCGCCCTCGTCGGCATTCCACCCCTTCTCGGTTTCTTCGGGAAACTGTTCGTGTTCAACGTGGCTGTGCAGGTGCTCACGACGAATCCGGTCGGTGGCCAACTCGTGCTCGCCGTCACGCTCGTCGGCGCGGTCCTCACTATCGCGTACACCACTCGGCTGTGGAACGCCGTCTTCTGGGGTACCCGGACTCGTTCGACGACCGGTGTCGTCTCCCGACGGCCCCTCGCGGTTCAGCTAACCGTCGTCGTGGGTCTCGCGGCACTGGTGGTCGCGTTCGGCCTCGGTTTCCAACTGGTATCCGTCGCCGCCCACGCGGCCGCTCAAGCGGCCACCGATACGGGTGCCTACGTTAACGGCGTGGGGCTGATGGAGGTGGGTCGATGAGGCGTCGATGGATGTTGCAGGGGGTCGCGCTCGCCGTCCTGTGGATGTTGGTTCGCGGTGCGACGCTCACGGTTTCGGGATTCGTGACGGAGTTCGTGCTCGGACTCGGGGTCGGTCTCGTCATCTCCTACTCGCTCCGTCGATTTTACGCTCCCAGAAGCCCGCTCGTCTGGCGTCCTCGAACCCTTCGATACGTCCTCGGCTACGTGTGGACGTTCGTCAAACAACTGGTCGTCTCCAACCTCGACGTCGCACGACTCACGCTCTCGCCGTCGATGCCCATCGAACCGACGGTCGTGGATGTGCCGCTCAGGGTTCGCAGCGACGTCGCCATCACGACCATCGCCAACAGCATCACGCTCACGCCCGGAACGCTCACCATCAACTACGACGAGGAGGACCACTCCCTCTCCGTCCACAGTATCGACGGCGACAGGGAGTCGCTCGTCGAATCCGTCCGAACGTGGGAGGACTACGCGTTCGTCATCTTTGGCGAGACGCCGACACCGATACCCTCGTCCAGGGACGAGTGGGCAGGAGGGAAGGACGATGACTGAACCCACGATGATCGCACAGGCCTACGACGCCGTGCTCACCATCGCGCTCATCCTCACGAGCGTGCTCACGCTCGCCTGTAGCTACCGGGTCATCCGCGGGCCGACCGCCCCCGACCGCGTCGTCGGATTGGAGACCGTGGCAACGAACGTCGTCGCCATCGCGGTGCTCGTCGCCCTCCTGGCCGACCGTGGGTTCTACGTGCTGATCGCGCTCGAACTGGCCATCGTCGGCTTCGTCAGCACGATTGCTGTCGCCAAGTTCGTCATCGGGGGTGACGTCATCCGATGACTTCGCTCGCGTTCGCCCTACGGCTGGTGGAAATCGTGCTCGTCACCGTGGGCTGTTTCTTCCTCACGGTCGGGACCATCGGACTCATCCGACTCCCCGACGTGTACAATCGGCTTCACGCCACGACGAAGTCGACGACGCTCGGCGCGGCGTCCATCTTCCTGGCCGGTGCCGTCCACTTCGGTCCGTTCGGGCCGGACATCCCTTCCCTCGTCGGCATCGTCTTCCTGTTCATCACGGCACGACCGGCGCGCACATGATTTCGCGGTCGGCCCGAAAGATGGACGTGCCGTTCTTCGACGTCGAGGACGGGAAAAACGGGAAGAGCGAGAACGAACGGTGAGAGCGAGAACGAGAGAGTGCGAAAAAACGAAAACGTCTACGCGAAGTTCGGGAGAACGAAGAACCGCACCGTGAGATCGAGAATCCCGGTGAAGACCGTCACGAGCATGATGGCCGTCCCGTACCGTAGCCAGTAGCGGAACGTGATCGGGTCGCCGTGACGCTCGCTGATTTTGACGGCCACGACGGTCGCGGAGGAACCGATGTAGGTGGCGTTCCCACCGAATCCGGCACCCATCGCGAGCGCCCACCAGAGTTCGTTACCGTGGAGACCGAGTTGCGAGTTCATCGAGTTGATGACCGGAATCATGGCCGCCGTGAACGGGATGTTGTCGACGATACCCGAACCGACGGCCGAGATGAGCAGCACGACGATGGAGGCCGAATAGTGGCTCGTGCTCAGGCTCGCGATTGCCTTCGCGACCGTCGTGAGGACGCCGGTTTTGGCGATCCCGTCGACGACGACGAACAGGCCCGCGAAGAACAGGAGCGTCGTCCACTCGACGCGGGAAACCATCTCTTCCATGTCCTGATTGGCGATGAGTAAGAGCAACGAAGCGCCAGCCAGCGCCACTGTCGCCGGTTCGAGACCCGTGATTCCCTGCAGGGCGAACCCGACGGTTACGAGGACCAGAACACCGAGGCTCCGGTAGAGGAGTCCCCAATTTTTGACCTGCTCACGCGGTTCGTGGTCGAGGATACTGTTTTCGGTGGTACGTTCCCGGATGATCTCGTTCGCCTCCTCGATTTTGTCCGAGAGGTAGTAGCGGAAGGCGATGAGCGTGAGCACCATGCTCAGGAGGACGACGGGCAGCAGATTGTAGAGGAAATCGACGTAGGTGAGCCCTGCCGCGCTCCCGATGATGATGTTCGGCGGGTCGCCGACGAGGGTTCCGACGCCGCCGATGTTGGCGAAGGTCGCCTCCATGAGCAACACCGGTTTGGCGTCCACGCCGAGGTCGTCACAGATGCGCAGCGACACCGGCGCGACGAGGAGCACCGTCGTGACGTTGTCGATGGTCATCGACCCGATGGCGGTGAGGACGCTGAACAGCACGATCATGTAGTAGTAGTTCCCGCGAGAAACCTTGGCGGCGTACACAGCCAGCGCCTCGAACAGGCCGGTCTCTTCGAGAATTCCGACGATAAGCATCATCCCGAGCAGGAGACCGATGGTGTTCCAGTCGATGGCGGTGATGACCTCCTCCTGCGAGAAGTAGTCGAAGATGATACCCAACAGCACCATCGCGGCGGCACCCGCCATCGCGACGGTGGAGCGGTCGATACGTTCGCTGATAATGAGCGCGTACGTGAGTATGAAGACGGTTACTGCCGCGATAAGACCGTAATCCATCAACGGTCACCTCTATCGGCGACTACATCTACTTCGCTTCCAACAGACGGTGCCGACGTGTTCGAACAATAACGGAATACACGTCGGCCCCGGTATGCACTATCCATCATGCTGTGTTTGATTCGGTTTTCATCCCCTAAATGTACCGATTTTAGTCACTGGAGCGCGATACGAACCCGTTTTCGAGAACAATCGTTATGATTCGTTTGCTCTACGCGTCGTCCCACAGCTTGACTCGTTGGCTCCACGCGTCGTCCCACAGCTGTCTTTTTTCCGAGAAAATGAGCGGTTCCGATGCGATCTTCCGGTCGGCCGAACGCGTCAGTCGTCGTCGGCGTCTGCCGGATCCTCGATGTGGATCACCAGGACGGGAACGGTGGCCGACCGGACGACGTGTTCGGTCACGCTGCCTGAGATGACACGACCGATTCCGGTACGCCCGTGGGTTCCCATGACGATGAGGTCGATGTCGTGTTCGTCGGCGTACTTGACTATCTGCTCCGCAGACGAACCGGAAATGACCGTCCCCTCGGCCTCGACGCCCTCGCTTTCGGCCTGCTTGACGACGCCTTCCACGATGTCCTCCCCCATCTCCTTGAACTCGTCGTCGACGCTGATCGAGCTGACCGACGACGGGAGCGTGTCCGCGTCCACGGTGTGGAGGACGTGAAGCTTCCCGCCGTCCTGTTTGGCCTGGTGGATCGCGTGCTCGACCGCTTTTTCGGAGACGTCGCTTCCGTCCGTCGGAACCAACACGTTGTCGTACATACTGGAAGAATAAACCGGCTGGTTCAAGGAAGTATCGGTGAACGAGACTCAACGTCGGTCGAGTCGGGGAGGCTCGTCGGCACGACGGACGAGCGCTCGAAACAGCGAAAATCGCCCTCGGGGGATCAGTTTCGAAGTCGGACCGCACCCTTCCGGAAGACGAGATGGTTGGGAATGATGAACTCCTCGCCGTCGTTTTCGATGTGAGTGACGAACAGATCTACCTCCTGGACGATACCCTGGTTTCCGGCGACACGGACCTCGTCGCCGATGCCGTAGGGTTGGTTGAGCAAGAGATAGATTCCCGCCGCGGAGGAGCGGAGGAGGTCCCAGAACGCCACCGCGCCGAAGACGATGGCGGCGACGACGTACGCGCCGAAGAGGACGAGCAAGGTCATCACCGCGATGCCGATCTGGCTCAGCGCGATGAGCGAGGCGATGTAGACGATGCTGTACTTGACGATTCGGGGGATGACGTTGACTTCGGGGAGTTTGACGCTCCGGAGTCGCTCGCTGACGAGCAGTTCGGCCTTGTCCGCAACGATGAACCCGATGATGAACACGAGTGCCGCGACGAACAACTGCGGTGTGAAGAGGATTATCTGCCAGAAAAGTTGCGTGCTCAGCGGTAGTTCGGCCGTGTTGAGCGCGAGAAGGATCGTGACGCCGTAGATGAACCACGACGTGAGACGGGCGATGAGAGAGACCGTCGTGGTACCGAGGCTTCGGGCGGTGCGCTCGAACGGCGTCCCCTCCACGACTTCGTGGAGTCCTGCGGCACGGAGGATACGCATGTTCAATCGACCGAGCAGATACCCGGCGATGCCACCGACGATGAGAATGAGGATGGCGAGGACGATTCGGTACTCCTGTTGGAGGAGTACCTGCCATTCCGCGGCCATCTAATAAGCCTCCGGGTCGAGTTCCAGAATTATCTCACCGCCCTTGAACGCCCGAACGAGCCCATCACTCTCCGAGAGGACGATGGCCGTCGCGTTCGTATCGCGCGTGATCGCACCGCCCGCCATGTGGCGTGCACCGAGTCCTTTCGGGATGTCCACGCCCTCCGCCGACGGTTCGAGGTAGCGGTACGCCGAGACGATTTTGCCCGAATCGGAGATGACGAACGCGCCGTCGAGTCGGGAGAACTCCTTCAGCATGACGTTCACGATGGGGTCCCCGACGTGGACGTGGCTCTTCTCGAACGGGTTGTACGACAGCGGGCGGGACTTGTTCATCACTTTGCCCGCGTCACCGACGATGAACAGCGCGCCGACGGGTTTCCCTTTCTGTCCCTTCTTCCCCAGTTCGATGGCGACTTCGAACACGTCCCGGATGACGCCGGGGTCGGCCCGCGAGTTGGCGAACAGGTCGTAGATACCCGAGTGAACGTCCTCGTCCGCCCTGGTCTGGGTGACCGTATCGAGTCCGTCGCCGAACATGCTCGCCACGCAGGTCAGTTCGTCACCGTCCTCCGCGAATCCGTTGTCCATCGCCCCTTCGATGCCGAACCGGATGCGGTCTTTGACGCTGGTGAATTCGAGCGGCAGTTCCACGAAGTTGCTCGCGCCGACGTTGTTGCTCGGGGCGACGACGACCACGTCCGTGTCGTCGAGTTCCGCGAACCGTTCGTAGTACGACCCGCTCGGAGAGAAGAGAAACACTGCGTCGACACCCCCGACGAGGTCCTCCAGAAGTTCGCTCAGGCTAGCCATTACAGAAGGCCACTCAATCCCCGGAGAAAAGGTTTGCGGGGGTATATGTCATCAGAAATCTCTTTTTACGGACGTGTCTCTCGTCGTTCACTGGAGATGTTTTGTCCATTTCCCCGAGTCCCCTGTTCGATTCGTTACATACCCATGTCCGCGGCGGGGTCGGGAACTGGCAGGTCGTTCGGTCGAACGCCAAGCAGTTCCGCCACATGGTCCAACGCCATGTCGAATCCGTAGTAACGTTCGATTTCAGGACTGTCGGCCGTTTCCCTGACTTTCAGCATCCCGTACCCTTCGCGGTTCTGTGCGACCGCCGCGGTTTTTCCCTCGCGCGAGAATTCGAGGATGCGCTCGTCGTCGGTTTCGGAGTAGCGGGCCGTGATGTCGTCGTCCGAGAGCGTCGTCATGGTCGCCGGTTCGAAGGGGGGACAGTCGAAGCTATCGGTTCCAACCCGAAAGCGACGTGAGTCTCGCCCCTCGATTGTCCCACATGACACGCTGGCACCAGAGCGGCACCCGCCGCGACATGTGCATCCTCCTCGCCGAGGCCGGGGAACTCCGCGGCCAGAAACTCAAGACGAGACTCGAATCACACTACGACAAACAACTCGATCCGAAGCGATACTACGCGACGCTGGAGCGCCTCGTCGAAAGCGGGCACGTGGAGCGACGGGTCGAAGGGCTATACGACGTGTTCACGCTGACAGAAATCGGGGAACAACGGCTACGGGAGCAGTTCGAGTGGATGCGGGAACGGGTCGAGGAGTAGGGTCTCACTCGTCTGCAAGTTCGCCCGCGAGTTCCTCGGCGACGGTGAGTCCCAGTTCGTCCTTGCTCCCGCTGTACTCCCGGACGCTGTTCGGCCGGACGAACAGCGTCCTCGTTTCCTCCTCCCCCATGACGCTCGCGTCGTTCGCGACGACGAACGAGCAGTCGGCCCGTTCCAGGGTTTCACGGGCGGCGACGACCATCGCGTCGTCGTCGCCGCTCGTTTCGGCCTTGAACCCAATGATGGGGAGGGTGGGATGTTCGTCCCGAACCGTGTCGATGAGTTTGGGAGTCGGATGCAAGTCGAGGGTGAGTTCCCGTCCCGACCGGATCTTTTCGTCCTCGTCGTCGGCGGTGTAGTCGCTGATGGCGGCGACGGAGACGAGAGCGTCGGCCGGAAGTCCTTCGATGTGCTGGCGGACGGCGTCGAGCATCTCGGCGCTGGTCTCGACCTGCTCGACGGTGGCGTAAGGGACGGTCGGTCCGTCGTGAATCAGCGTGACGGAAGCGCCGTAGACGTAGCAGGCGCGGGCGACCGCTCGCCCCGTCTTTCCGGAGGAGCGACTCGTGATGATTCGGACGGGGTCGATGGCCTCGCTGGTCGCGCCGCTGGTGATCACGACGCGCTTTCCGCCGAACAGGTCGGGGGTGGTCGCGCGGGCGACGTCGAGCGCGATGGCGTCCTGAGTGGCGATTTTCGCCTTCCCTTCTTCGATTCTCGGGTCGACGAACGCGACGCCCCACGATTCGACGCGGTCGATGGCATCGAGGACGCCGGGGTGGTCGTACATGGGTTCGTGCATGGCGGGCGCGATGACGACGGGCACGTCCGCGCCGAGTGCCGTCGTCGCGCAGGTCGTGACGGGCGTGTCGTCGATGGCTCCCGCGATTTTCCCGACGGTGTTCGCCGTCGCGGGCGCGACGAGGAACACGTCGGCCCAGCCCTCACGGCCGCAGAGTTCGACGTGTTCGACTTTCCCCGTTATCTCGGTGACGACCGGGTTGTCGGTGGCGAACTCGACGGCCCACGGATTGATGATGCCCTTCGCGCTCGGCGACATCACCGCGCGGACGTTCGCGCCGCGCCTGCGCAACTCGTGTGCCAGTTCGACCACTTTCACCGCCGCGATACTTCCGGTCACCCCCAAGGCCACGTTCACTCCGGTCAGCATTATCCGATAGTGGGTGGGGTACCCCGAAAAAAGTCACTGGTTCGATGGTTGGGTGGATTACGACTCAGCAGCGATGGTGGAGGTTCAGAATCACCCGACTGCTCGCTCCGAGTGAATGACTCTGTAACTACTTTGGCTGCAATTACTGAGAAGCAGACGTCGAAAGCCCCCGTCCGTTCGCGGTCGCTCAGCGACATCTCGATTCGTCGCTGGCGCTCCTCACGAGAGAGGTCACTGAGACGACCACGCGGTGCGCGAACGACGGCCCCTTTCAGTCCGCCCACACTACCGCCCCGCTACCGCACCACACCCTCCCCAACCGATTCGCTCGGTCGCTGGCGCTCCCTTACTCATCCCTCGCGCGGGAAGCCAGACAGGCCCTCTGCCGACCGCTGGCTTCGGGCCTGTTGGCGCACGCGCCGTACATTGGTTCCGTATCGTCATAGCCCGTCCTTCCGAGTGGCGCGGTGCGGTGGCGGTGCGGAAATTCATTGTTGCTCGGTCATTGTAGTCACAGAAGTAGCAAAATCCTCCCGTCAGTAACGAACAGAGGTATTCAAAATCAGTTTCCCAGCAACTGCAACCACAAAACAACCCAAACCGTCTCACCCATCCTATTCTCGACTCACTTGACTCGCACTCGCCCGCCGAGAAGCCTCCAACACGAACTCCTCGGACAAGGCATCGATCTCCCCGGCCTGCACGCGCCAGAGGTTGGCGTACAGTCCGTCGTTGTCCAGCAGTTCCTCGTGGGTGCCGCGCTCCACGATTTCTCCTTCTTCCACGGAGAGGATGGTGTCCGCGCCCTTCACCGTCGAGAGGCGGTGGGCGATGATGAACGTCGTGCGGTCCTCGGTGAGTCGGTCGAGACTACGCTGGATGAGCATCTCCGTCTCGGTGTCCACCGCGCTCGTCGCCTCGTCCAACACGAGCAGTTCGGGGTCGGCCAGAATCGTGCGGGCGATGGAAATCCGCTGGCGCTGGCCGCCCGACAGCTTCAGTCCGCGTTCGCCGACCCGCGTGTCGTAACCGTCGGGGAGGTTGGTGATGAAGTCGTGTGCCTCGGCGGCCTTCGCGGCCGCCACGATATCCTCGTGGCTCGCGTCGAACGCCCCATACGAAATGTTCTCCTCGACGGTGCCGTCGAAGAGGAAGGTGTCCTGCCCGACGTAGCCGATGTGCCCGCGCAGGCTCTCGACCGTGAGGTCGCGCACGTCGTGGCCGTCCACTCGAATCGCGCCGCCCGTCACGTCGTAGAGGCGCGGGAGAAGCTTGCAGATGGTGGACTTCCCGGCACCCGTCGGCCCGACGAGGCCGACCGTCTCGCCGGGTTCGGCGGTGAACGTCACGTCCGATAAGACCTCGTGGTCGCCCTCGTAGGCAAAGTCGACGTGGTCGTACTCGACCTCCCCCTCCACGTCGTCGGCGTCCAGCGCCACGGCGTCCGGACTGCTGGTGATGGCCGGTTCGATGGAGAGCAAGCCGAAGATGCGTCGTGCGGAGGCCTTGGCGTCCTCGTAGCGGTCCACCACCTCGCTCATCTGCGTGAGCGGTTCGACCATCCGTTGGGTGAGGATGAGGAAAGTGACCATGTCACCGACGCTGGGAGACGCCCCCGAAAAACCGAGCGGCGGACCGGAGAGGAGCCACAGTCCCCCGACGACGAACGTCGCGGCGAACGCGATGGAGGTGAGCAACTGCATTCCCGGTCGATAAATGAAGTTCATCCGGAGCGCCTGCCAATCCCGGCGGAAGTAGTCGTAGGAGACCTTCCGAACGCGTTCGCCCTCGAACGACTCCGTTCCCGCGGTCTTGATGACCTCGATTCCGGCGAGGTTGTTCTCCAGCCGCGTGTTCAGGTTCCCGACCGACGACCGAACTCCCGAATAGAACTTCTCGATCCGCTTCATGAACCACCACGTGAACAGCGCCGCGACGGGAATGACGGCCATCGTGACGAGCGCGAGTTGTGGACTGGTCAGAAAGAGAATCGCGCCGATGCCGACGATGAGGACGAACAACTGGACGGCGCTCCCCATCATGTTGTCGAGGAACAGTTCGAGGCGGTTCGCGTCGTTGTTCAGGACGCTCATCAACTCGCCCGTCTTGTGGTCGTCGAAGAAGGTCATGTCCAACCGCTGCATCCACTGGTAGGTCGAGGTCCGAACTTCGTGTTTGACGCGGTGGGAGAACAGGTTCAGGCTGGACGACCGCGCAAAGTTACAGAACGCCGCGAGTACCATCGCCACGCCCATGATTTCGGCCGAGAACCAGAACTGGCCCATCTGCGTCGTCGGAATCCACGACTGAGGGACGAAATAGAGCGAGTACGCGTTGCTATTGAACGACTCGGCGAACACCGAATCGATAGCGACCCCGAGCACGAGCGGCGGCACGAGCGACAGTAACCGCGACAGCAGACTCGTTATCAGTCCGATGACGAACCAATGGTAGTGGTCGCCCCCGTATTCGGCGAACAACCGATACATCGGTCGTTCCACTTCCTCCCCCAATTCCTCCGGGTCGACCTCGTCGGCACTCATTCCGTGAACGGTTCAGATGGAATTCATAAAGAGTCACGGGTTTCGGCAGGCTGGGAAACGCAAGACATAGTTCGCCCGTCCCGAGAGTCGAACCATGTCGTGGAAGCTGCTCGTCGTCGCCGGACTGTTCGAAGTCGCGTGGGCCATCGGCCTCGAATACTCCGAGGGCTTCTCGAAACTCTGGCCCTCCGTCTTCACCGTCGTCGCCCTCGTGGTCAGCATGGCCTTGCTGGCGAAGTCCCTCCAGACGCTCCCCGTCGGCACCGCCTACGCCGTCTGGACCGGCATCGGTGCGGTCGGGACGGCAATCCTCGGAATCGCCCTCTTCGACGAATCCGCCGACGTGCTGCGGGTCGTGTTTATCGGGGTGATCGTGGTGGGAATCGTCGGCCTGAATCTCGTCTCCGGCTAACCCCACGAGATGATTTGTCCGGAGCTGTACTGTTAGAAAACTCCCCAAGCGTACACGCCCGAGCCGTCCCTATTTCCGAAGAATCAACCGAAGTACGTCCTCGTCCGCGAGTTCGTGTTCCACGCCGACCTGCTGTTCGTCGTGCTTGGCGCTCGGACCGCTGACGCGGGCGAAGCGGAACCGCTGCCCCAATTCCCCACCGAGGTAGTTGCAGGCGTCCTCGATGGTGCTGCCCTGCGGGAGGACGAGCGGTTCCTCGTAATCGACGCCGCGTCCGGGTTTGTCCATGTAGATCCGCATGAGACCGAGTTCCTCCCAAATCTTCTCACGGAGCGCGTCGAGACCCTTCTCCTTCTCGGCGCTGATGAACACGGATTCGTCCGGGTCGATGTCGTGGTCGCGGAGTTCCCCGCGGACTTTTTCGGCGTAGTCGTGCTCGATGAGGTCAACCTTGTTCACCGTGACCATCGACGGGAGGTAGACGCGGTTGTCCATGATGCCGTCGATGAGGCGGTCGATGTCCACCGTTTCGCGCAGGGTGACGTTCGCGTTGACGTATCCACGCTCGCGGAGGATTTCTTTGATGGCGTTCTCTGAGAGGTCCTGGTCCGCGCTGGACGTGACGCGGATACCGCCGCGGCCCTTCTTGGCGATGGAGATGCTGGGCGGCGTGGAGTCCAGCCGAATCTTGTTCTCGTACAGTTCCTCCTGCAAGCGTTCGTACTGGTCGATTTCGAAGACGGAGAGGACGAAGACGACGAGGTCGGCCGCACGAACCACGGAGAGGACCTCCTGTCCGCCACCGCGCCCGTGCGCGCACCTTCGATGAGCCCCGGCACGTCGAGGAGTTGAATGTTCGCTCCGTTGTACTGCAACATCCCGGGGTTCACGTTGAGCGTCGTGAACTCGTAGTCACCGACTTCGCTCTCCGCGGCGGTGAGCGAGTTCAACAGCGTCGATTTACCGACGCTGGGGAAGCCGACGAAAGCGACGGTCGCGTCGCCCGTCTTCTCGACGGCGTACCCCTCTCCGCCACCGGCGGAGGACTGGTTCTGTAGCTTCTCCTTTTTCTCCGCGAGCTTCGCCTTCAGCCGACCGATGTGGCTCTCGGTGGACTTGTTGTAAGGCGTATCCGAGATTTCCTCGCGGAGTGCTTCGATTTCCTCCTCCAGTCCCATTAGCAACACGTCAGCCGTGACTGCCGAAAAACTTGTTCCTTCTCGTCAGCGGTATTTTGTCCCTTAATTCGACACGTTAATACGTTTCGGCCTGTCACATGATGTGAAGTCAAATGCCGGACCCTGCCCGTCTCCGCGATAGCACGCAAATCGTCCTCCACCGCGACTCACTCGATGGGATCCGCTGCGAACTCGAACACAACTTCATGCTGACTATCGTTTCGGCGAGCGGCGAATGCGACGAGTGGCTCCGGCTCATCGGCAGTCCGGTCGAGATAAAGAACGCGAGTCAATTTTTGGGACGGCACGGCGTCAGCCTGCCGTAATCGGGTTTCAGCGGTCGTCGTATCCCTTCAGTGGTTAGGTGAACGGTTCTTACCCGCGGAGAGCCGATCCCACCGTTCTCCAGCACCCGAAAAGAAATCCTTAAAACTCCGGCGAGATTTCGGATACGTATGGTAGATACGATAGAAGTACTCGTCCCCGGTGGACAGGCCAACCCCGGCCCACCACTCGGCCCGGAACTCGGCCCGACGGCGGTCAACGTGCAGGAAGTCGTCAACGAGATCAACGAGCAGACGGCTGCGTTCGACGGCACGGAAGTGCCGGTCACCGTCTTCGTCGAGGACGACGGCGGCTTCAGCCTCGAAATCGGTGTCCCGCCGACGGCGGCGCTCGTCAAGGACGAGGCCGGATTCGATACTGGCAGCGGCGAACCCCAGAAGGATTTCGTCGCCGACCTCTCCATCGACCAAGTGAAAAAGATCGCCGAACAGAAGAAACCCGACCTCCTCGCCTACGACACGAAGAACGCGGCGAAGGAAGTCGTCGGAACGTGTGCCTCGCTCGGTGTCACCATCGAGGGCGACGACGCACGCGAGTTCAAAGCCAAAGTGGACGCCGGCGAGTACGACGACGCGCTCGCGGCGTAAACTGGATTCTTCTTCATATCCACAGCAGTATCGCGGAGTAGCCACCGGCACCGAGTGCGAACGCCCAGAAGCGACTGCGCCGTTCTTCCGGGAGTTCTTCTTTGATGACGTTGAGGATGACGCCACCAGCGAGGAACGCAAAGAGGGTGTTCACGACGGCTTCGTCCACGTGCGTGGCGATACCGATTCCCCACCCAACGACGACGGCGGCGGCGAGCACCCAGCGGCCGACCCGGTCGTAGGTGTCCCGGTGGTGGTCCCGAAAGCCGTAATCGTTGACGATGAAGTGAAGCGCCATGGCCGTCGCGTACAGCATGAGGCTGATGATTCCCGGTTGCTCCCGATGCACGAGCAGGTAGCCGATGAGCGCGTTGTACGTCGTGAACGCGCCGACGTGAATCCAGAAGACGCTCATGGTCGTCCCCGGTTGGGTGGTCTTTTCCGGATCGGTAGAACGATTCTCGTAGCCCGATTCCTCCGCGAGTCGTTCCAATCCGTAGAACAGCGCGAACCCGCCGAGCGCGACGAGGAAGACGTGGCGCTCGAAGAATCCGGCGAGGAGCGGAACCGATTCGAGTATCGTCCCGCCCTTGAGTTCGGGGAGGACGTGGACGAAGACGTAGGCGACGGACGCGCCGCCAGCGATCGAGAGCCAGTAGTTTCGCGGTATCCCTCGAAACGCGCGTACCTGCCCGGCGCCGAGGTGCACGGACGCGAGCGTGATGGCCACGAGGCCGGTGAGAAGCGTCGATGTCGTCATCGCTGTCTGTACGTGATTCGTGCCCAAACCGCAAACCAATGGTGGCTCGACGGGGTATCTCGCCGAAATAGTTCGACGGGTTTAAGTTCCGCATGCGTCAAATTCGGGTGAGACAGGCATGGCCTGTTTCACTGACCCGTAGGAGCATTCCTGCGTACTACGGAGGTGAACGATGGCAAATAATGAGATAGAGCAAGCAGTCTCTCGCGCACTCGAGGACTCACCTGAGCGGAATTTCCGCGAAACGGTGGACCTCGCAATCAACTTGCGCGACCTCGATTTAAACGATCCGTCGAATCGTGTCGACGAGAGTATCGTACTCCCGTCCGGAACCGGCCAAGATACCAAGATTGTCGTCTTCGCGGAGGGTGAGACAGCCCTTCGTGCGGAGGACGTCGCGGACGACGTTCTCTCGGGCGACGAACTGGAAGACTTGGGCGATGACAACGACGCGGCAAAGGACCTCGCGGACGAAACGGACTTCTTCATCGCCGAGGCGTCGATGATGCAAGACATCGGTCGATACCTCGGTACCGTTCTCGGTCCGCGCGGTAAGATGCCGACGCCGTTGCAACCCGACGACGACGTCGTCGAGACCGTCAACCGGATGAAAAACACCGTCCAGCTTCGGAGCGGCGACCGACGAACGTTCCACACGCTCGTCGGCGCGGAAGACATGTCCGCCGAGGACATCTCCGACAACATCGACGTTATCGTTCGGCGTCTTCACTCCAATCTGGAGAAAGGACCGCTCAACGTCGATACTATCTACGTGAAAACGACGATGGGACCGTCGGTGGAGGTTGCCTAGAATGTCCGCAGAAGCCGAACACAAGACAGAGCACATTCCGGAGTGGAAGCGCGAGGAAGTCGCTGAGCTGACGGATTTCGTCGAGAACTACAACAGTGTCGGCGTCGTCAACATCACCGGCATTCCGAGCAAACAGCTCCAGAACATGCGCCGCGGTCTTCACGGAAGCGCGGAACTTCGCGTCAGCCGTAACACGCTGGTGCAGCGCGCGCTCGACGCCGTGGGCGGTGGCTTCGAAGACCTGGAGGAGTACATCACGGGCCAAATCGGCCTTATCGGGACGAACGACAACCCGTTCGGCCTGTACAAGGAACTGGAAGACTCGAAGAGTCCGGCACCGATCTCGGCCGGTGAGGTCTCCCCGAACGACATCCTCATCCCCGAGGGTGACACGGGTGTCGACCCCGGACCGTTCGTCGGCGAACTCCAGCAAGCCGGAGCATCCGCACGGATCATGGATGGCTCCATCCACGTGACCGAGGACAGCCTCGTCGCGGAGGAAGGCGACGAGGTTTCGCAGGAACTCGCGAACGTCCTCGCCGAACTCGGTATGGAGCCGAAAGAGGTCGGTCTCGACCTGCGCGCCGTCTATTCGGACGGCGTCATGTTCGAGTCGGACGAACTCGCCATCGACGTGGACGAGTACCGCACGGACATCGAGACGGCTGCGGCCTTTGCCCGCAACCTCTCGGTCAACGCCGTGTACCCGACCGAGCAGACCGCACCGCTGCTCATTTCGAAGGCCACGGGCGAGGCCAAGAGCCTCGCCTGCAGGCCGAAATCGAGAGCCCGGACGTCGTGCCGGACCTCGTGAGCAAAGCGGACGCACAACTGCGCGGACTTGCCGCACAAATCGACGACGAGGACGCGCTGCCTGAGGAGCTTCGCGGTGTCGAAGCACCCGCAACGGGCGGCGTGGCCGAGGAAGAAGAATCGACTGACGAAGAAGCAACTGAAGCCGAGCCTGAAGACGATGACGACGACGATGATGACGACGAAGACGCAGGCGCAGGTCTCGGCGCGATGTTCGGATAATTACTAACCATGGAATACATCTACGCAGCACTCATCCTGAACGAATCGGGCGAAGAGATCAACGAAGACAACCTCACGGACGTGCTCGACGCTGCTGGCGTCGACGTCGAAGAGTCCCGCGTCAAGGCGCTCGTCGCCGCACTCGAAGACGTGGACATCGAGGAGGCCGTCGAACAGGCCGCCGCCGTCCCCGCTGGTGGTGCCGCTGCACCTGCCGGTGGCGACGACGAAGGCGCTGCTGACGAAGCCGAAGAAGAGGAAGCCGCTGAAGAAGAAGAAGACGACGAGGACGAGGACGCCGGTGGCGAGGGCCTCGGCGAACTCTTCGGCTAAACGCGACGACTTCAACTCGAACACTTTCTTTCGGACGCCGCGTGGAGAGCGACGGCGTTCGCGGACGTGACCGACGGGATGGTTCTGCGGTTTCGACGTGATTGCTGGAGAGTGGACGTTCGTGTTCGAGGGGTCGGGCGTGAAGGAGGAGTTCTATTCCCGCAGATACGCCACGACTTCGTCCGGGTCCGCCGACAGGCCGCCGCCCTGTGCGAACGCCGGACTGCCGCCACCGCCGCCGCCGAACTCGGCTGTTACGTCGTCCACCACGTCGCCAGCATCGACCTCGCCAGCAGTACCGACGACGATGAACGTCGAACCGTCCTTTCCGGCGAGCGCGACCACGTCGGCCGTCTCGCCCGCGAGTTCCCGTACCCTGTCGCTCAGTTCGTTCGGGCCGACGCCGTCGATGGTTCCGACCAGCCACTCGTGACCGTTCCGGACGACGGTCTCCTCCGCGAGTTCCGCGATGGTCGCCCCGACGAGTTGCGATTTCGCGTCGGCCACCTCGGCTTCGAGTGCATCGATTTCGTCGGTGAGACGGGCGATTTCGTCGGGTAGATCTCCGATTCCGGTGCCCGCGGTTCGTGCGGCGTCCAGCGCGCTCAGTTTCTCCTCCGTCCGCGTGCGGATGGCTGGCGGGCCGACGGCGAACTCCACGCGCGTCATGCCCTCGCCGGGGTTCGACCGGTCGAGGATCGTCACCGGGCCGATTTCGCGGGTGTTCTCGACGTGCGTGCCGCCACAGGCCGCCACGTCCCAGCCGTCGATATCGACCACGCGAACCGTGTTCGAACCGCTCAACACGCCCTCTTCCGTTTTGGTGTTGAACGCGATTTCCTCCCGTTCCAGCGCTTCCTCCTTCGGGAGTTGTTCCCACGAAATGGGTATCGAGTCCCATACCGCGCGGTTCGTCAGGCGTTCGAGTTCCGCGAGAACCCCGTCGTCGATGTCCGTCGAGGTCTGGAAATCGACGCGAATCTTCTCCTCGCCGATGTCGAAGCCACCGTAGCCGAGATCGTCCAAGATTCGCCGACCCGCACCGTACAGGACGTGACTCGCCGTGTGCGAGCGCATGCAGTAGGTGCGAAACTCCTCGTCGATCTGGCCGTTGATTTCGTCCCCCTCGGCGAAGTCGGGCGTCGTTTCGAGGCTGTGAACCACCTCGCCGTCTCGTTTCTGTACGTCCACGACTTGAATCCCGTCGAGCGTTCCCCTATCGGCCGGTTGGCCGCCGCTCTCGGCGTAAAAATACGTCTCCGAAAGGACGATATCGGTGCCATCGACGGCCGAAACGGTCGCCTCGAAGCTCGTTCGATACGGCTCTGCTGGCGCGTGAGTCATACCCGTTCGTGCGAAACGGGCGGACAAAAACGCTACGCCGACTCCGACAACGTCAGGTCGAGGCGCTCCTCCAGCGCCTCGATGACCGACCCGCCGACGCTCGCGCGGTTGGCTCGACTCTGTTCGACTGCGAGCAGGTCGTCTTCATCGATTCCGAGTTCGTCCGCGAGTTCGCCGGACTGCAGTCCGGCCTCCTGTCGTGCCTCGACGACGCGGTCGCCGTAGTCGGAGACGAGATACGGGAGCGGGTCGCTGTCGTAGCTCGTCCCTTCCTCTTCCCAGTGGCGTGCATCTCCCTTGCGGGCGTCGTCCATGCGCGCCGTGCGCTGTGCGGCGCGCCGTTTGCGATCCTGCTCGCTCAACTGGTTTCCGCCCGTTTTCCGCTCTTCCTTCGGTTCCGCGGCGTCGTTGTGACTCGCGCAGTCCTTGCAGACCTGCAGGGTTGCGCCTGCGACACTCGCCTCGGTCAGCGAGTCGGAGGCTTTCCCGCAGAGTTCACAGGAACCGCCGCTACCGTTTCCGGACGAGTTCCCGGTCGAGTATTTGGCCATACCCCCGTTAGGAAGGGACTACATTTCAATATCGCGTTTGATTTCCGGAGCAAAGTGCGCCCGAACGCTTATCCACGACCTCGTCGTGGTCGTTTCGAGGTATCGAAGATGCTCAGCGCACGAAATCGACTCGACGGAGAAGTGGTGGCGGTGGAAACGGGCGACGTAACCGCGGAAGTGATTCTGGACGTCGGTGACGACGAGGTCGCCGCCGTCATCACCCGCGAATCGGCCGAGAACCTCGAAATCGAGGAGGGGATGGAACTGACCGCCGTGGTCAAGGCGACAGACGTGATGGTCCGGTCGGACTGAAACTCATCGCTCCATCGACGCGGCGATTCGTTCGACGGCACGGACGAGTCGCCAGAACAGGTACAGTCCGATGAGCGGGAAAACGATACCGAACCACGCGAAGAACCGCTGATTGATGAAAATGCTGTATAGGAAGGTGAGGATTGCGACGCCGATAATCGTCCAAATGAGGTACTGTTCATCGATATTCTCGGACATATTTATGTCGAATATCAAATCGGATATAGAGGTACCGATGCGAGAGCGAGTATCGGATTTCCTGACTTCGGGCCGAAACGGCCCGTGGTAAGTTTGGAACGCCGATTCCCCCACGAGAATCCGAATCAGGTATTTGATGGGGGTCTCTCCGTAGGAGTACATCATGGAACCAGAAACGTCCGACCGAAAGGACGATCACATCGAGATCATACTCGAAGAGGACGTCGAGACGCCCGGCAGCGGGTTTTCCGACGTACAGTTGATCCACGAGGCGCTCCCCGAGATTCATCGTGACGACATCGACACGTCCATCGAATTCTGCGGTCACGAACTCGCCGCCCCCATCGTCATCGAGAGCATGACCGGCGGCCATCCGAACACGACGAAGATCAATCGAGCGTTGGCGCAGGCAGCACAGGAGACTGGGATCGCGATGGGCGTCGGCAGTCAACGTGCAGGGTTGGAGAAACCCGATGACGAGGCACTCATGGAGTCGTTCACCGTCGTTCGGGACGTCGCGCCCGATGCGTTCCTCTACGGCAACATCGGTGCGGCACAGCTCGCGGAGTACGGCGTCGAAGGCGTCGAACGAGCAGTCGAGATGATCGACGCCGACGCGATGGCGATTCACCTCAACTTCCTACAGGAAGCCGCACAGCCGGAAGGCGATATCGACGCGCGGGACTGTCTCCAGCAGGTCGAAACGGTCGCGTCCGAGCTGAGCGTCCCCGTCATCGTCAAGGAGACGGGGAGCGGGATTTCGAACGCGACCGCACGGCGGCTTACCGACGCCGGTGCCGACGTCCTCGACGTTGCGGGCAAGGGCGGAACGACGTGGTCCGGCGTCGAGGCGTATCGGGCGAGTGCGGTCGGTGCGGACCGTCACGCGAAGATCGGGAACCTGTTCCGGAGTTGGGGGATTCCGACCGCCGTCAGCACCGTCGAAGCCGCGAACGCACACTCCTGTGTCGTCGCCAGTGGCGGCGTCAGGTCCGGACTCGATATCGCCAAAGCGATCGCACTGGGCGCACAGGCGGGCGGCCTGGCGAAACCGTTCCTCCAACCGGCGGGCCGCGGGTCCGAAGCGGTTATCGACCTGATCGGCGACCTCCGCGCGGAACTGACGACCGCGATGTTCGTTTCTGGGTCGAGTTCCGTCGCGGAGTTACAGGAGACGGAGTACGTCCTCCTCGGTCGAACCAAGGAGTTCATCGACCAACGTCGAGACGGTGGACAATAGCGCCGTGAACCCCGACGAGAGCGGAACGTATCGAGTGACCGAGGCGCACGAGTCCGAGTTCCCCGATCCGATCACGGTTTCGAAGGGCGACGAAATCGAAGTGAGTGAACGGGATACCGAGTGGGACGGTTGGCTCTGGTGTGTCGATTCGGCGGGCAGGGAGGGATGGATACCCGCGTCGTACGTCTCGTGTCGAAACGGGACCGGAACCTGTCTCGCCGACTACACCGCCACCGAACTGACGGTCTCGGTCGGCGAACAGGTCGTCTCACACGGGTCCCTTGGCGGGTGGCAGTGGTGTGAAACGCCGGATGGCGCAGAGGGGTGGATCCCATCGCGGAACCTTCGAAAAACGTGATAGTTCGGCCGGAATCGACAGACGGTTTACCCGCTTGGCGCTACGAGGAGTATGGACGAGTTCGGCTACACGACGGACATCGAAGTACGCTATCGTGACCTCGACACGATGGGACACGTCAACAACGCCATCTACGTGACGTTCCTCGAACAGTCGCGAGTCGATTACTTCGAGGACGTTCTCGGCATCTCACCCACCGACATCTCCGGCGTCATCGCCCATCTCGAAATCGATTATCTCCGGTCGATCACGGCCGAGGACGACGTAACCGTCGCCATGCGCGTCACGGACATGGGCACCACCAGCGTCACGATGGAACAGGAGATTCGCGCGGGGGGCGAACCGGCCGCCACCGCCGAAATCGTGCAGGTCGTGTTCGACGAGAACGGGGAGGAACCGCGACCCATCCCATCCGAGTGGCGCGACAGGATCGCCACGCACGAAGGACTCTGACGGCTATCGCTACGTTTTGGGAGTTTCCGTTTCGCGAACCGAGCTAGCCGGTGCTACCGGACCATACTTCGAGAGAAAACGAACCAGTTGAGGCTGGTCAAGAATTGTTTCGTGTAGGAATTGTGCGTGGGTGATGTCCCGGGAACTGTCCACAGTTCCCGCGGACCCACGAGAACAGGGTTCTCGTGGATGTCCTCGAAGGAGATCACCTGCATCGTGTTCGGCGGTTACACCGCCTCACGTGTTCGCGGCAAAGCCGCGCATGCGATGCGTGGGACCGGATTTGAACCGGCGGACCCCTACGGGACAGCGCCCTCAACGCTGCGCCGTTGGCCTAGCTTGGCTACCCACGCCCGCTGTGTCTGTCTGCACTCAATGGTAGATGGTGGGCTAATAAAAGGCCTTTCATTTTACTCAGCAACGGCATAGGTTCGCACAGATGTGACAGAGTACGTCCAATACGCTAATTATTGATCCGAACGATTCTGAATTGATGTCGATTGGCTTCATCTCCCGGCTGAGAAATACACGTGTGGACTACGTTTGCCCGGAGTGCGCCCGCGCGTTCAACCTTCCCTGCGAACGCTGTCCCGCCTGTGACTGTGACCGATTGTACAAAATCGTGAAGTAACTGGTATACCGCCCGGAACACAATCCGCGCGTGTGAACACGACTGTCCGAAACAACGTCCCGACGCTGACCGCGCTCCTGAGCATCGTCTCGCTCGCGCTGGTGTTCGGTGCCGTACTGGGTGTCGTCCCCGAACACGCCATTCCCCGCGCGCCGAACTCGTTCCTCGCCGCGATTCCTCACCTCAACGCCGCCATCAGCGTGGCGGCCATCGCCATCATCAGCGCGGCGTGGCACGCGATTCAACAGGGTCACCTCCTGCGCCACCGGACCGGGATGATGACCGGCCTCGTCCTGTTCGTCGCCTTCCTCGGCCTCTACCTGTACCGAGTGTCGCTCGAAGGACCGACCGAGTTCCCCGGGCCGAAGGCCGTCAAACAGTTCGTCTATCTGCCGATACTGGCGATACACATGGTTCTCGCCATGGTCTGTATCCCGCTGCTCTACTACGTACTGTTGCTCGCGCTGTCCCATCCCGTGAGCGAACTCCCGAACACCAACCACCCTCGCGTGGGACGAATCGCGGCGTCGTTGTGGCTCACCTCCTTCGCGTTGGGCGTGGTCGTTTACGGATTGTTGTACGTGGTGTACTGATTCGAAGATTTCACCGAATTCGTGGGTTTTAGCCCCGAACGTGCCACATGAAACCGAACTAGCCACACGATATATCCATTCTCGACCCGTATGTCTCGTTCATGCCAATACCGGGATACGACCCGGACGATTTGGACGAACTGCTCGCGGAGCGACTCGAAGCGCGCGGTGGCCCCTCCCTCACGCCACGGCAGTGGCGCGAGTACGAGAACGGAGCGACCCTGTTCGATGTCCTGACTGAATCGGAAATCGAGCGGTTGCTGCACGAGGAATAGCGTCGTCGTGTCACTCGTTTGGACGAACTCCGGAAACGAAAAAGCGGTCGCAGTACAACTCGGCTAATCGTGGAAACGCCCCGACGCCGATGCCCGCACACACCACGGAAACCACGATGGACACCAGTGGCAATCCCATCGTCTTCGCCACCGAACCGCCCCCGTAAGCCACGACGGCGAGGAGCGTGTTGAAGTAGATGAGGCGAAGGAGCAACAGGGAGGGCGTCAACGACACCCAACCCGGTGTTTCGGTCCCCAGCGGAGAGAGCCACCCGCCACGAATCAGGGCCACCTCGACGACCATCGTCGTCCACGCGACCAACGCCGACGTTTTCACCCCGAAAAATAGGTTGGGAATGGAGACCATCACGAACCAGAGGAACGGGACGAGCGGAACGGAAACGTCCGCGAACGCGTAGACGACATCGTCCAGAAAGCGTCCGAAATTACCCTTCTCCTCGGCGTTCGTCTTCCCGTGACCGAACCAACCGCGGCGGCGGCGACTACGGGCGGGACGCGTCGCACGACACGGATGGTCGTTTCTGCCGGATGAAGACGGCATAGATTCACGAATTACACGGCAGGAACGGTAAAAGTACGTACGATATCGGTAGAGCGGCGTCAGTCGCTCGCACCCTCGATAACGGGGCGCTTCACATCACGGTCGGTCTCCTCGTCGTCGATGTCGTACGGATAGCTTCCGGTGACACAGCCGAGACAGAGGTCGGTCTGCGAGACCGAAAGCGCGTCGGCGATGGCTTCCTTCGAGAGATAGGCGAGGCTGTCGGCGGCGATGGTCTCCCGTATCTCCTCGACGGACTTGTCGGAGGCGATGAGTTCCTCTCGGGTGGCCATGTTGATGCCCATGTAGCAGGGCGCGACGATGGGCGGCGCGCCGATTCGCATGTGGACTTCCTCGGCTCCGCAGTCCTTGAGCAGTTGGATGAGTTGGGTCGAAGTCGTCCCGCGGACGATGCTGTCGTCGATGATGGTGACGGTGCGACCCTCGACGGTCGATTTGATGGGGTTGAGTTTCAGACGGACCGCGCGTTCGCGTTCGTCCTGTGTGGGCATGATGAACGTCCGGCCCACATAGCGGTTTTTCATCAGCCCCTCCGCGAACTCGACGCCCGACCCGTCCTCCTGTGCGGCCTCGGCGTATCCGGAGGCGAACGCGCGCCCGGAGTCGGGAACGGGCATCACCACGTCGCTCTCGATGCCGCTTTCCTCCCAGAGCTTTCGCCCTAATTCGCGGCGCACCTCGTACACGAGGTTGTCGTCGATGATGCTGTCCGGACGGGCGAAGTAGACGTGTTCGAAAAAGCAGTGGGCGGTTCCTTCGGGTTCGACGAGTTGGTAGGTGTCGTAGCCCTCGCCGTTCGGCTGTAACACCACGAGTTCGCCGGGACGGACGTCGCGGACGAGTTCGCCGTCGATGGTGTCGATGGCCGCCGATTCGGAGGCGACGACGTAGCCATCATCGACCTTGCCGATGACGAGCGGTCGATTTCCTTCCGGGTCGCGCACGCCGAGCACCGTCTCGTCGTGCATGATGGCGAGCGAGTAGGAGCCGTGAATCCGGTTCATCGTTCGCTTGACCGCACGCACGAGGTCCTCTTCGAGGAGGTTGCGCGCGAGGTCGTGGGCGATGACTTCCGTGTCACCGTCGGACGTGAAGGCGTGGCCCTTCCCCGCGAGTTCGTCGCGAATCTCTTCGGAGTTGACGAGGTTGCCGTTGTGCGAGAGCGCGAGTGATCCGCTCTTGAACGAGACGGTGAAGGGTTGTGCACAGCTCTTGTCCACGCTTCCGGCGGTCGGATAGCGAACGTGGCCGATTCCGGCGCTTCCCTTCAGGTCGTCGATGTCCTCCTCGGCGAAGGCGTCTCCGACGAGACCCATCGAGACGTGGTCGTGTTGTTGGAAGCCGTCGTGTGTGACGATGCCTGCCGACTCCTGCCCGCGATGCTGGAGGGCGTACAGCGAGTAGTAGAGGGGGCGAGCAGCGTCCCGACCGGCGAGTGACGCGCCGACGACGCCACATTTCTCGGTCGGTCCGCCGAGGTCTCCATCCCGGCCACTTGACATGGCTACCTGTAGCGGGGGACAGTAGTAAAAACCCTCGTTATCGTGCCGTATTTCCCACCCCGCAGGCGAGAAATATGCACGTCTGTGAATATCGATTCGGGAGACGAAGCCGTCGGCTCGCCGGTGAAAGGGATTAGAGGGAGAAAATCAACAGCAGGCGATTAGTTGTCGCCGGCTCGACTCTGCCACTCGTAGTCGCGCCGTTTGCTCGATTTACCGAAGCCGCACGACGAGCAAACGCCTTTTCTCACGTGATACGATTTCTCACCGCAACGGCGGCATTTCACGTGCGTCGTTTTGTTCTTCTTGCCCTGGCTTGGAGTTCCTGCACCAGTCATGGAGTAATCGAAACGACGTTATCGCCGCGTATAATGGTTGTGTCTTCGTCTTCGATGACGAGGTTCATGTGCTGGTCGTAGCCCGTAAGCGTACCAGTGTACTCCTCTCCACCTTTCAGCTGTACTGTCACTGCCGAGTTCAACGACGCTTCGAGAACGTCGAGTGGTCGTCCGCTCATATCAACAATCCCAGTGTTTGTGTTCATAAACGTACCGGAACGGAAATCGCGTGGTTGCGGTCAGATATCGACCGAAAATCCGTCTCGACCGCTCGCCCCTACCGCAAATTCTGCCAGCAGGTCGGCCGACGCGTCCAGATCGTCCGTGTCGATGACTTCGACGGGCGTGTGCATGTAGCGGTTCGGGAGTCCGAGGTTGAGCGACGGGGTGCCGCCACGGGCGGTGAAGAAGGCGTCCGCGTCCGTTCCCGTGTAGATTCCGGCGGCTTGCAGTTGGACGGGGATTTCGGCGTCCTCGGCCGCCTCACGCACTGCGGCGACGACTTCGGGGTGGTTGGCGCTCCCGCGTGCGACGACCGGCCCACCGCCGAGGTCGATGGTGAGGTCGGAGAACTGGTCTTCCCCATCGACGTCGGGGCTGTCCATCGCGTGTGTCACGTCGATGGCGACGATGGCGTCCGGATTCAGATCGAACCCGACCATCTTCGCGCCCTGCAATCCGAGTTCCTCTTGAACCGTACTCACGGCGTACACCGTCGCATCCACGTCGCGTTCCGCCGCTCGGCGGAGCGCCTCGGCGGCGACCCACGTTCCGACGCGGTTGTCGATTCCCGGCCCGGCGACTCGCGTCCCGCGCAGGTCCTTGACGGTCGCCTCGAACGTGATCGGGTCGCCCACGTCGACCAGTTTCTCGGCCTCCGCTTCGCTCTCGGCACCGATATCGACGTGTTGTTCCACGATGTCCTCGAACTCGTCGTCCTCGGGGTCGCGCAGGTGAATCGCGCGTTGACCGACGACGCCGTTGACCACGCCGTTAGCAGTGTGCACTTCGACGTGCTGGCCCTTCGTCACGGTTCGGTCGGTGCCACCGATCCGGTCGATACGGAGGAAGCCGTCCTCGTCGACTCCGGCGACGATGAGACCGATCTGGTCGGCGTGGCCCGCAAACGCGATTTCCGGTCCGTTCCCTTCGACGACGGCGACGGCGTTGCCGTACTCGTCGGTCCGAACCTCGTCCGCGAACTCGGAAACGTACTCGACCCACACGCGTTGGCCTTCCACTTCGAATCCGGACGGACTGGGCGTCGTCAACAGGGACTCCAAAAACCCGCGTTGTTTTTCGTCCATATCCGTGAACGCGCCATGGTCCGTCTTCAACCCCCCGAATACCACGGGGAAGTGTATGAAAAAATATGTTGGCCCAGAATCAATAAGGGGATGAACGTTGAGGAGTGGTGCATGGGGTTTCTAGAACTACACCTTCACGAACCGAACTTCACACTCAACACGGGCGAGGCGGAATCGTCGGGCATGTTCGGATGGAAAAAGCACGAACACGGCAAACACGGCAAGCATAAACACGGTAAACACGGGAAGCACAAGCACGGCAAACACGGGAAGCACAAGCACGGCAAACACGGCAAACACGAGGCGCACGACGAACACGACGAGGGTTCGTCGGTAGCGGAGAAGCTAGCACCAATCCTCTTTCTCGTCGTGGCCGCTGCGGTCGCACGACGGCTTCGACACCGACGGGAGTGACTGGACAGAAGGATTTTGTCGGCTCGAATACAACGTAGTGGTGTGAATCTTTACCGTAGCGTCCGTGCCGTCACCGGCGCATCCGGAACCGGCCCCATCGATTGGACGGCGGTGGCCGACGCAGCGAAGGCGGCGACGGACCCCGGCTCGATAGACCTCTCACCTGCGGAGCAGGACGGCTATGCGACCGACGTGCGCGACGCCCGAAACCGCGTCCGTGAAGTCTCCGGCGTCTCCTTCGACGTTCCGAGCACCGTCGAAATCCAGAACCGTCACCATTGGATCGACGCGAACATCGCCACGTTCGAACGCGTGATGGAACCCATCGAAGAGTACGGCCCAGACGTGCTTCCCGGGATCGCTCGCGTCGTCAACACGGGAACCATGACGTTCATGCTCTCCCTCCTCGGCAACAACGTCCTCGGCCAGTACGACCCGCTCCTGCTCGCCGAAGGCGACGACCACGCGCTCTACTTCGTCCATCCCAACATCGCCCGTACCGCGGAGGAGTTGGAAGTCGATGCCGACCGCTTCCGCCGTTGGATCGCCTTCCACGAGGTCACGCACGCCGCCGAATTCGGCGCGGCCCCGTGGCTCTCGGATTATCTCGAATCGGAGATGGAATCCGGCATCGAGGCGCTCGCCCACGGAGAGGTGGACCGCGATGCGTTCCAACAACTCGACACCGCCATGACCGCCGTCGAGGGCTACGCCGAACTCCTCATGGACGAGGCCTTCGACGACGAGTACGAGGACCTCCGCGAGAAGATCGAAGCCCGGCGGAAGGGAATGAACCCGCTCTCGAAGCTCATGCGTCGCATGCTCGGCCTCGGCATGAAACGCCGACAGTACGAGCGTGGGAAGGCCTTCTTCGAACACATCGTCTCGGCGCGGAGCGTCGAAGTCGCGACTCGCGTCTGGGAGAAACCGGACAACCTCCCGACCGACGACGAACTCGAACACCCGGAACGCTGGCTGGCACGAGTCTGATCTTCCTTCGTTACTGCGGGTGAGAGGTCGATCCGGTTCGAACACTCCTTTGACTCCTTCTGATTCCGTTGGATCGTTCCACGGGAAGCGCCCGACGTGACTCCTCGCCATCGCCGTCAATGATTTGTCAAATAACGTCGTACGTCCACCATGCGAATGGGGGGTGTAGCGGTCGCGATTCTCGTCTGTACCACGCTGTTGGGGGCAGGGGTGGCGGTACAGGGGAGTCAAAGCGGGCCCAGCATCAGCGTCTTCGCACCGGACAACCGGGTCGCACCGGGTCAGGAGACCCGACTGCAACTCGTCGTGGCCAACGACGGGAGCGGTGCGAACGGCGGTTCGACGCTCTCGGGCGCGACGGTCGAAGTCGGGGACGAGAACACGCCGATAACGGTGCTGTCGAATCGCGTCCCGGTCGGGACGCTCCCTCCCGGAACACAACAGTCGGTGCCCGTTCGAATCCGAGTCGGAGAGCGGGCGACGGCGGGTGAGTACGTCCTGCCGGTTCGAGTGACGTACACGACCGATTCCGGCGAACGGACCGTTCTTCGATACGTCTCGGTACAGGTGGAGCGCAGCCCCCGGTTCCGAGTCGTGAACACGACGGTCAACGCGAGCGCGGGCGAGACGGGAACGCTCTCGCTCGCCATCCGGAACGCGGGGACGGTCGGGGCGTTCGACGCGAGCGTGGTCGTCAACTCGACGGACCCCAGTATTCGGTTCGGGAACAACGCCACGACGGCCGAAACCTCGGTCGGCGAGTGGTTGCGCACGGATACGAAGTACGTCCGGTTCCCGCTCCAAGTCGGGCCGGACACCGACGCCCGCAACGTCACCGCACAGGTCCGCGTCGCGTACGACACCCGAACCGGTGAACGGCGGCTTTCGGACCCGCTGTACATCGGGATTCGACCCCAGACGAAGCCCTCGTTCGCGGTTCGTAACGTCACCAGCACGCTCCGCGTCGGCGACACGGGACGCGTTTCGGGCCGCGTCGAGAACACCGGGAACCGGACGCTCGACGACGCGACGCTGATCCTGTCGCCGTCGAACGGGACCGCCCTTCGTCCCGCGGAAACCCAGTTCCCGCTCGGGACCCTGCCGAACAACAGTTCGCATCGGTTCGGGTTCGATCTGGACGCGACGAACGCCACGAACCCCGGTCCACGCGATTTCACCGCCAGACTCACCTACCGCGACGGGAGCGGCGTGCGTCGCGTGACCGATCCGATTTCCGTTCCGGTCCGGGTGAAACCGCGACGCGAACCGTTCGTCGTCACCGCGACGGACGCCAACTTCACCGTTGATTCGAGCGGGACGCTCCGGGTACGGGTGAAGAACAACGCCGGAAAGCGCCTCTCGAACGTCACGGCGCGACTGCTGGTTTCGGACCCGTTGTCGAGCGACGACAGCGAGTCCTACGTCGGCGTCCTCGGCCCCGGAAATTCGTCGTCCGCCTCGTTCCAGTTGACCGTGAGCGGGAAGGCGATTCCCGACCGACACCCCGTCGCAGTCGCCATTTCCTACGAGACGCCGAACGGCGATCAGCGCCAGGCCGGACCGTACGCGGTGCCGGTGAACGTTCGACAGCAATCGGGTTTCGGGTCGTCGGTGATCTCGGTGGGAGTCGTGGTCGGTGTGCTGGTGCTCGGGGGACTGTGGTGGCTCCGACGACGATGACGATATACAAGAGAGAGAGAGATTAGATTACGAGACTGCAACTACTACGATGATGACTTCGAAAGCCCCCGCCCGCTCGCGGTTGCACCGCTCGCCTGCGAGGTTGCTCCGCACCCTCGTCTGCCACACCCTCCCCAGCCGATTCCTCCGGTCGCTAGCGCTTCCTTCGTCGTCCACCGTCAGAGCAAGCTCTGACGAGCCATTCGTTCGCTACCGCTCACGAAGACCTCGCACGAATTTTCCGAGGCGACGCGGCCAGCGGTTCGGCCGCGTCACCTCGGCAGCGCGCGCCACTCGAACGGACGGGGGCTTTCGAGGTCTTCATGGCAGCTACTGCAGTCGCACCATCAGAATCAGATCTATCTAGTAGCGGGCGGGGCTTTCAAAGCGACCTGCCTCCTAGCAACTGCAATCACCCACCACCCAGACACGTCTCGTAGCGAACGGTCGGGGCTTTCTGGGCCTTGTTCGCAATTGCTGAAATCACGAAACACGTCCCGTCGTTCCGCACCACTCATACATCCCGTCGTTCGAACAGTTCGGCGCTGAGGACCAACAAACCGATGGCGGCAACGGCGAGGACGGCGAAATCGTGGAGCGAGATCGTTCCATCGGTGAGAATCTTCCCGACGTCGAAGTAGCGCGTGAAGGCGAAATCACCGATCCAGTCGTAGTCGGTGTCGAACGTCGTGGTGTCCACGAGGAACATCGCGAAAATCCCCCCGACGGCGACCGTCCGGGCGCGGCGGGCCGTGTCGAACCGGACGGAGGCGAGCATGCCGAGGCTCGCACACGCGAGGAAATACACGATGGAGTAGGCGTGCAGGGTGAACAGGTAGGCGGGGTCGAGGTACTCGCCGATGAACTGCACGCCGAGGTAGACCGCGAGAAAGCTGATGGCGTTGATGACGAGCATGCTCGGAACGAGCGCGAGGTACTTCCCGACGACGAGGCGGGTTCGCGTGACCGGATGGGCGAGAACCAAATCGAGCGTGTCGTTCTCGACTTCGCCCGCGACGCTCGACGCGGCGGCGTAGGCGTAGTAGATGCCGAGACCGAGGAGCCACGCGATCTGGTAGAACTGCGAGGCGAGGTAGCCGTCGATGGTCGTGATGCTCTCGACGTTGCCGATGAACGCGCGGCGCGCGTCCTCCGGGAGGTTCTGAACGTAGGTGTCGAAGTCGGCTCCCGACTGCTGAATCGACGGGAACAGCGCGACGATGAGGACGATAAAGACGACGAGCGATGCCGACAGCAACAGCGTTCCACGGACGCGCCGTCCCATCTCGAAATTCGTTATCTCGAACATCCTGGTTCCCACCTACGACTCGGGTTCACCGCCGTAGAACTGCATGAACACGTCTTCGAGCGACGTCTCCTCGACCTCCAAATCCCGGAGCGAGTAGTCGTCGAGTACGTCCACGAGACCGTCGAAGTTACCGGTAACGACCAGTCGATAGTAGCCGTCCTCGTCGCGGCTACTGTCGATGGCCCCGTCGAACAGCAACTCTTCCGGGTCGGGCGTTTCCACGAGGTCGAGGCGGACGATCTTTCCGCTCTTTCCCAAGAGTTCCCCGATGTTCTCCAGCGCGACGAGTTTCCCGTCGCGGATGATGCCGACGCGGTCACACACCTTCCGGACTTCGCTCAGGACGTGTGTCGAGAACAACACCGTGACCCCCCGCTCCCGCTCGTCGAGCAGCAGTTCGTACAGTTCGTTCTGTGCAAGCGGGTCGAGTCCCGTCGTCGGTTCGTCCATGATGAGGAGGTCGGGGTCGTGCATGAACGCTTGTACCAGCGCCAACTTCTGGCGGTTCCCCCGCGAGTAATTCTTCACGTTTCGGTCGATGGGGACGGGGAACCTGTCGAGCAACTCCTCGCGGCGCTCGTCGCCGGAGAGTGCCGCGAAGTAATCGAGTAGCTCCGCTCCGGTGACGTTTCCGTAGATCGTCGCGTCGCCGGGGACGTATCCGATCCGATGTTCGACGCTTCTCGTCCGCTCGGTGACGGTGTGCCCGAGCACCCGCGCGGTTCCGCTCGTCGGACGCAGGAGGCCGAGCAGGACTCGGATCGCGGTCGATTTTCCCGCCCCGTTGGGGCCGAGAAACCCGAACACTTCTCCCGGTTCGATGGAAAACGTCAGGTCTTCCACTCCTCGAACGTCCCCGTAATACTTGGTCAGTTCCTCGATGACGATCGGCTCCGGCACGGACACCGGAAAGTGAACGTTTGCGAACGACTTATACGATTCGCCGAAACACCCGGCCTCGTTCGGTATCGCACTACTGGGGGATGACGGCGTTCCCAGAACCCTTATTTCGTCATCCAACGTACATCTGTATAATGACTTCTCGCCTCGAATTTCAGAACGAGTCGGGCGAGGGTTCCACCGTCCAACACGTGACGTTCATGGAGTGGCTTTCCGGCTTGAAAGCCAGGGGCAGTAACCTTCTCGTCACGGGCGAGGTTCCCGAGGAAACGAGTGCCGAGTTCAGCCGGACGCTGTTTGGACAGGGGGGACGAACGCGAATTCTCGGACTCGTCAATCCCTCGACGATGGACGCGGAGTCGTATCTCCCCGGCACACCGAGCGGGTCGAGGACGCAGGTGATCGACCAGCGCCCGGACTATCGTGCGGCGACGGCCGACGACTCGACTGCCGCTCGGCCGACCGACATCGATCGAGAATCGTTCCGCTCGGCACTGGTTTCGGCGATCGAGGTTCACAACGACCGAAACGGTGGGTTCGAGCCCGCCGAACTACGGCTCGGCCTCGATTCGGTCGAGGTGTTGGAGATGGACGACGACCTCGTTTCGCTCACGCAGTTCCTACGGGGGATTACCGCACTCGTTCGTGGGGTCCACGGAATGGCACACTACCACCTTCGCGTCCCGGACGACGACCCGATGGTGGACGAGCTATCGCCCCTGTTCGACGCTCGCATCGAACTGCGAAAACGACCGGGGCGGGCAGAACAGCGCTGGCACGTGCCGACGCTCGATGAGACGACGGACTGGGTAGAACTATCGTAGGTAACGGGAAATACAAGAAGAATGGAGTTTCGACGGCACACGGAGCGTGATGGGCTCGATATCCACGACCCCATCGAAAACGTCAGGTTTGCGTTGTTTACGTCGAGCGCCGTCGATTTGATGCCTGCCGACACGTCGATGTTTTACTTTCCGGTCGATGCCGCCGTCGAAATCGAGACGACCGCTCTCGAAGTGCCGAAATCGGTGCCCATAACGATTCGCCAGCGAGACGGCACGATGGTGGCTGAAACCTCGAACGAATCGGACTGTTCCTTCGAATCCGGGGCGTATCTGGTCGAGCTGAGTTCGGCACCGATGAAGCTGTATCTGCTACTCGATAGCTCGATGCGAATCGAATACGAAGGTAAAGGGGCTTTCTTTTCGTTCGACCCCGACACCACCGTTTACGTCGGAGCGCGCTCGTACCACGACCAGCCAGCGGGGACGATAACCGTCACCGACGACATCCGGGACGTGATGCGCGCCATCTCGCTGTTCGGATCGGCACTGAAGACGCTCTCGCCCGAGCGCTCGTTCCCTACACTTCGGGGCCATCCGCCGCTCATCGAGTACGGTGAGGAGTTTTCCGCGCCCGACGCCCTCGAACCCGCCGATTCGGGTGTCGAACTCGTCGTCCCACCGGACCGCGAACACGTGTATCCGATAGCGCCGCTCGCGTACTATCTCGGTGCGACCGTGATTCCAGGAGACGACCCACGTCTCGTCGCCGGATCGTTCGAGCATCCCCTCGTCGGTTCCGAGGGGTACGGCGAAACCGTCAGCCGCGTCCTCCGACAAGCGTTCTTTCTGGACTGTCTGATCCGGACGGAAGGCTACTACCGAATAGAACTCCACGAGCGAGAACGAGTCGAACCGCTGGTCGATTTCGACTTCGCCGAACTCTACGACACCCCGCTTCCGGAACGACTCGCGGCATACTTTTCGGTGCCGTTCGAGACGCTCGAACCGTTCGTCCCGAACTGGCAGTTGGGGGTCGATCTCGCCCCGACGGCGAACGGTATCGAGTACGTTCCGTATCTCGCCCGTGACCTCGCGCTCGTCCGAATTCCGGACGAACCGACGCCCAAAGCAGCCAAGCCGATGTCCAACGCCCAGACGGAATTTTTCCGATCCCCGGTATCGGGTGCCTTGACTCGCGGAGCGAACGGGTGGGATGCGGTGGACGAACACGACATATTTCAGGTGGACGCGATGCCGAACGTCGTCGAGCAGGCGTGGGCAGGCCCGGGATACCCGCTGAAGGTCAACAAACTGGATGTGAGCGCGCTTCGAGGGCGTATCGACCGTCGCCCTTCTTCGGACACAATCACCATTCACGTCGTCTGTAACGACGAGGGGATGATGGACGAGAACGTCGTTCGTGAGAGATACGGTTTACAGGAGATGCTCGACTTCGACGTGATCGCACACTACGATCTATCGCGTGACGAACTCGCAGACCTGCTGGCTCAGTCGGCTGATTTCATCCATTACATCGGCCACGTAGACGAAAACGGGTTCCTCTGTTCCGATGGGTCGCTCGATGTGCGGTCGATTCCGGCGGTCGGCGTGTCCGCATTTCTGTTGAACGCCTGCCAATCCTACGAACAGGGGCACGAACTCGTCAAGAAGGGAAGTCAAGGCGGCGTCGTAACGCTCTCGCCGGTTGGCAACCCGATGGCGACGGAACTCGGGCAGACGATGGCACGTCTTCTGAACCGTGGATTCACGCTTCGAACCGCGTTATCCATCGCCCAGCGCCATTCGGTACACGGCTACCAGTACACGGTCATGGGCGACGGAGGTGTGTCGCTCGTCCAAAACGAGAAGGGGAATCCGCGGTATCTGAAGATAGAGCGAGTCGGCGAAGACCGGTTCGAGGTCGAGATAAGCGTGTGTTTGACCTATCTGTTCGGACTCGGCACTCACGTCAATTTCCATCACGACTGGTCGCAAAAACGGTTTTTGGGGTCCGCGCCAGTGACGACGTTGACATTGACCGCGGAACCGCTCCAAGCCGAACTTTCGAAACAAGTCGTTCCGGTCGAGGTGAACGGTGAACTCGTCTGGAGCGATGAAATACAGGTATCCCATCTGGAATAGTTACGGTCCGGAGTTCGATCCACCCCCTGCGAGTACGGGACCGAACTGCGTCACCAGCAGGGTAAGGGCGAACAGTACTCCGATCAGTCGAGGATGCTCCGTTAGCTTTGCGCGTAGTGCATTGTTTTTCGCCATCGCGATCGAACGATTCTACTATCATGAATTATAATTTTTTTAATAGTTCATGAAAAACATCAATTGGGGTTACGGTAGAATAATCGTATTATTTCCAAAGCAACGTTTTCATCGCGTAAAACCGCCGATAGCGTCCGATATCGGATCTCTGAGTTCGTAAATAACGTCGTCGAGTTCGTCGGACAACCGCTGTAACAGTCGCGCGTGTGTCGTCGTGGCGAGCGTATATTCCGGGTGTGCACCGTCGGCATCGACCGTTTCGACCAGTTCGAGGTCGAGCAGTTCGTCGCGGTGGTTCGTCCACGTACTCGGTGCGGTTCCCGCGTGGTCCGCCAACTCCGTCGCGCTGAAACTTCCGTCCGGGTCGTCGGCGAGCACGGCGAGAAATTTCATCCGTGCGGGATAGACGAACACCTGCGCGAGGGGTGGTGACGTGAGATCGTTGTTCCGGGGATACATATGGTATGTTATCACATATTTGTTTGAAAACAGTGTTGGAGTTCGTTTGAAGAAGGACGGATTGAACATACTGTCAGCAAATGGGAAAATTTTAGACGGGAGCAGTAATAATCACGGATTGGATGCGTGAAATTCACACGGATCGCCGATGCAAACGTACGGCTTCCAGGACCGGTCACCGCCACTCAACCCGTCCGGGAGTTCGGCGAACTGCGACACATCGTCGGCCGCCGTGTCAGCACGCATCCTGTCGCTGCCAACCGATCAGGCCTCTGCACCCTTGATCGGTTCCACTTTATCAGTCTCGCTGACGATTTGATCCGTCGGTTCCTCCCCGCCGAACCCGGACCCCGATTATCCGGTGGCGAACGATATGGTGTCCATTCCTCGTCCATCGAATCAAATGTATTTTTAACGGATGACGACTGGAGTTTAGAACGATGGTCGAGGCGTTTGCGGTCGCGAGCGGCAAAGGTGGCACTGGAAAGACCACGAGTACGCTCTCGCTCGGGATGGCGCTGGCCGAGGAGTACGACGTAACGGTCGTGGATACCGACACCGGAATGGCGAACTTGCTGTTTCACACCGGCCTGACCGACGCGGAGACGACGCTTCACGATCTGCTCATCGGCGACCGTGAGGCGTCCGTTGAGGACGCCGTCTACGAACGGTTCGGAATGAACGTCGTCCCCTGTGGGACGAGCCTTTCGGCGTTCGAGCGCGCCGACCCCGACCGATTGCAAGCGGTCGTGGCGGAGTTGGCGGCCGAAACGGACGTTCTCCTGCTCGACTCGCCCGCCACGCTCGGCAGCAAGAGTTCGATCCTTCCGATCGTCCTCGCCGATCGGATCGTCGTCGTTCTCCAACCGACGATTCCGTCCCTCAGCGACGGTCTGAAGGTCCAAGAGTACGCCCGTTCCTACGGAACCGGGACGGCTGGCGTGCTGTTCAACAAGGTGCACGAGGACGAGACCGTGGACCCGATTTCGGAGAAAAGCGAGCGGTACTTCGACGGACCGACGCTCGCCGCCGTCCCCGACGACGAGGCTGCGCGTGCAGCACGCCGCGCGGGAAAACCGCTGCTCGCACACGCACCCGATAGCGCGGCCGCGAGCGCCTACCACGACGCCGCAGAGGCGCTCGACGTCCGTGCTGGCGAATCGGAGCGGGTCGCGGAACGCTTCCGGAGCGCGGTCATTCCCGACTCACCATGACGTCTCCTCGTGGCGAACTCGTTCTCTCCCGCGTCGTCAGCGACCCCGAAACAGCGCTCACCACCGCACTCGAACGGCGTCTCACCGGCTGTGTCGTCTTCGAGCCGCAGGATTCGCTACTCCTCGACGCGAGCGGATACGGGGTGTTGACCTTCGAAGACGGGATTCCGATACAGGCCCACCATACCGGCACCGGTCGGGGAGGTCCCGAGGCGGTGGCCGACCTCGCCGTCCCGGGCCCGTACAGCGTCGAACTTTACCGACAATCGCCCGACGAACGCGACGCGGACTTCCGCACGGACGAGCGACCTATTCCGCCGGGAATGCCCGCCGAGCGGTTGGCTGGCGATCCGACGTTGGCCGAGAAGACGCGAGAACGCGCACCGGAACGATCGCCTGAAACGACGTCGACCAGCGCCGTGGAGGCGTTTCTGGAGGACGAAGAGAAGATCGCGGCGATCCGTGAACAGGCACGACAGGAGGCTGAACGGCGGGCGGCGGAGTGGGGATTGGACGACCAACTTTCGTGACGGTTCGTCCGACAATCACACCTATCGAAGGAGAAACGATACGCTTCGACGTTCGGACGGGACCGACGGGTCCGGAACGCTAACGACCGTTACTCCTGGTCGATGTCCGAATTCAGCGCGGCGAGGATGTCCGCGTTCGTTTCCGCGACGACTTCTTCGAGGAACTCCGGATCGGATTGGGTCGGGTCACCGAGTCCACCCTGTTCCGTGATGTCGTCGAAGTACGTGTACTGACGGGCCTCGAAGTCGGCCTTCCTGACCTGTGGCTCCTTCTTCTCGGTTCTGACGAGGTCGGGATAGAACAACTCGATGGCGCTGGTTTCGTGATCGCCCGCGTGTCCCCACCCCTCGCCGAAGCGCTCTTTCAGCCTGTCGCGTGCGAAGTCGGTCCAGTGGACGAACGAGGTTTTCACCCCGTGGTCGCGCTGGATCCTGTCCGCCGCGAGTTTGAGCGGCGAGCGGTTGCCCCCGTGGCAGTTGAGGACGAGGAGGCGCTCGGCACCGTGATTCGCCATCGATTCGCCGATTTCCACGATGACTTGCTGGTAGGTGTCGCTCGACAGCGTTACCGTCCCGGGGTAGTTCATGTGATGTTCGGAGTACCCATATGGAAGCGTCGGGAGTCGAACCATCGAAAGGTCGTGGTCGGGTGCCGCCTCGACGATTTCCCGCGAGAGCGACTCCGCCCGGAGCGTATCGACGGTGACGGGAAGATGGAGGGAATGCTGTTCGACGCTCCCGGTCGGGAGGACGACGAAATCCGCGTCGGGAATCGCCGTCTCCGCGTCCTCCCACGTCATCCCGCCGAGGTCGTACGGTTCGTAATCGAGTCGAACCGTCATCGGTCGGCCTCCGCCGCCGTCGTCTGCCCCTCGCCGTCGAACGGCCACGTTCCGGAGTTTCGCATTCCGGGTTCAAACCCCTGTTCGACCGTCGCATCACGGATTTCCGCGACGGACTTGTGTGGTATCTCCCGGTCCGCTTCCGCGAGTTTGTACACCCCCGCGGTGAAGACGACGGCGAGGTCACGGAGGTCGCGCACGTCGAGTTTATCCAACGTATCCCCGTGCGTGTGACCCCACCCGCGGCCGCTTTCGCCCGCGATGGACCGACCTTGCATACCAGCGACGCCCTTCTGGACGAACGGCCAGTGATCGCTGTGCGGCCGGATTTTGTCGTGAATCTCGACCGGAACGTCGAGTTCCTCGCGGACTTCCGCGAACGCTTCGCCCATCGGGTCGAAGCCGTGGGTGTACACGTCGGCGGTGCGGGAGTAGCCCGCGCCGTCCATGTTGAAGATGCATTTTACCGCGTCCATGTCGTGCGTTTCCGCCCAGTGGTACGCGCCGAACAGGCCGACCTCCTCGGACCCGAAGACGAGACAGCGAACGCGCGTTTCGAGGTCGTCCTCCATCTCGACCAGTAAGCGACCGATTTCGGCGACGAGCACCGTCCCGACACCGTTGTCGTTCGCACCTTCGCCCACGTCGTGGGCATCGACGTGCGCGGTGACGAGCACTTCCTCGTCGGTGTCCGGTCCGACGACGGCCTCGATGTTTCGGGAGGTCGCCGGTTCGTTTCGGCAGTTCACGGTCAGTCTGGCGGTCGTCTCGCCGCTTCCGCAGTATCGAACGAGTCGGTCGCCGACCTCCTTCGAGACGCCGACGGCGGGAATGTCGCCGGGACCGTCCTCCTTGCCGATGCTTCCGGTGGGGGGAAGGTTGCCGTCCAGATGGTTTCGGAAGAGGAACCCGACCGCACCCCCGCGTGCCGCCGCCCCGTATTTTTCGGCGCGGTGGATCCAGCGCCCGTAATCGTCCGGCGTCATGCTGGAAGCCATGACGAGTTTGCCCGCCACGTCCGCCTCCTCGAAATCCTTGGGCAGACCGTAGCCGACATCGACCAGTTCGGCGTCGACATCGCCGCTCGGCGTCCCGGGGAGGGCGACGGTCTCGTGCTGTGCGTCGAACTCGTGGGTCCGGTCGTGTTCGACGGTCAGCGAACTCGACTCGCGCCACCAACCGGGAATTCCGAACTCGTTGATGGCGACTTCGCGGAGACCGTGCGTTTCGAACGCGTCCTTTACCAACTCCGCTCCTTCGACTTCACCCTCCTGTCCGGCCATTCGGTTGTCGAGATCGACGAGATCACAGAGCAGGTCCCAGTGGTGCGTGCTCGTGTACGCATCACCGACGAGATTCGTGTGTAGTGTTGTCATAGTTCGTGGTAGGATTTACGATTGGCGGGCCGGACGATGTAAGTTTGGTTCGGAGAAATCCGCGCACATGTGGAACATATTTTAGGTGATTCCGACCAAGTGGACCGTCATGGACGAGACGACGGACGGGACGAACGCCCCGGCGGACGGACTCGATGCCGCCGAGTGGGTGCTCTCTCGATTCGAATCCGACGACGAGGTCGCCTTCGCGGAAGTCGGATGCCTCGACAGGGACCACACGACCGGATCGACGACCCCGTCCGAGGTTCGGTTCGCGGACGACCTCTCGCACGTGGGCGTCTGGTGGCGCGTGTTCGCGGAAGGGACCGCCGACTATCGATTTACTACCTCGTTTTCCGAATCCCATCTCGAAGACCTCGTTGAACGGTCGATTCGGTCGGCACGGGTGTTGGACCAGAGCGACCCGGCGCAGTACGACGTCGGGACGGTGCATCGGGCGGTCCACCCGGGATGGACAACCGGCGAGTCGCTCTCCGACCGGACGGCCGAGGAAAAACTCGCTACCGTCCGGTCCGCCTTTTCGGAGTCGTTGGACGGCTTTACGTACGACCGGGCGGTGACTTCGTACCGCGACGAACGACTTCGGACGACGCTACTGACGACGACCGGGACGACGGTTCGAACGTCCATCGAGCGAGCGTCGGTCGAAGCGGTCGTCACTCCGACCGACGCGGAACCGGTACAGCGCCATTTCGGCGCGACCACCGGAGCCACGTTCCTCGCTTCGCTTTCCGAGCGGTTCGACGGGATGGTGACGGCGGCCCGACGACGGTCCGAGTGGCCGACGCTCGACAGGGATTTTGACATCGGGGACCGCGTCGAACTGGTGTTCTCCCCGCGAGCGGCCGCGGAGTTGTTCCACGGTTTCGTCCACTATCTGGAGGCGGATTCGGTGTACTTCGGGTCGAGTCCGTACGCCGTCGGCGACCGATTCGGACCGTCGACGCTCGACATCGAGGACTGTGTCCACGCCGGGTCGTGGGGGGCACTGGCGTACGATATCGAGGGGAGACCGGCGATGCCGATATCGCTGGTGTCCGACGGTATCGTCCGAAACTACCACCACGATACGGTGTCCGCGCTCGAAGAGGGGACCGTCCCGATGGGGTCGGTCGTCCCGAGCGTCGGGTACGAGCGGCCGCCGCGAATCCACGCACGCCACTTGGACGTCGCTCGGGGGGACGCTTCCGATGCTTCGTTACTCGATGGCGCGGACCTGTCCATCGAAGCGGTCGATTCGCCGAGGATAGACAACGAGGCGACGCGAACGAAGCGGGCGAGTTCCATGCCGCCGAGCGTCCCCTACGCAAAGGACATCGCGGCGACGACTCCGTCCGAATTCGCCGACGAGGCGACGAACCAGACCCTCTCATTTCCGGTTCGATTCGGCTACACGGTCGACGATGGGGAACTGACGAGGGGAATAACGGACGGACTCGTGACCGTTTCCCCGTCGGACGTTCGCTCGATGTCGGCCATCGGGAACACGCGTGAAACGGTGACCGGCGTCTGTTCGAAACACCGGTCGATGCTCCCCTACGCCGTTACTTCACCGGCGGTTCGGATTTCTGCACGGTTCTCGCACGAATAGAGACGATTGTGTGATGACTTACAATATTATTCGATATTGAGAGAATGTTTTCCGGCAATACTATACGATTTGTAATATATTGTTAGATTTACTTATATAGTAGGACTTCATGGGAATCTATGTCAAATGCCAATCGATAACATGGGTGTCAACCGACGAGACTTTCTCAAAATGACGACCGCGGCCGGTGCTGGTGGTATGGCTGCCCTCGCCGGTTGTAGCGGGTCGAAAAGCGACGGAGGTGGTGGCGGGTCCGATAATGCGGGGGACAAATTACCGACGTACTCCTACCTCAACAACCCCGCGAACTACAACCCCGCACGCCACGACGCCATCAACCTGGTCGGCGACCAACTCAAAAAGGTCGGTCTGAACACGAACGTGCAAGTGTTCGAATGGGGGACGCTGTACACGAAGATCACGGAGGAGTTCAACTACTCCTTTGCGACGTGGTCGCGCGGTCTCGGAATCGACCCCGGTCGCCGGATGCCGGAGCAGTTCCACTCGTCGAACACGGGGAAGGGCCAGGGTAACTTCACCGGCTACACCAACAAGGACCTCGACCCGAAGCTGATGAAACAGCTTCAGATCAAGGACGAACAGAAGCGTATCGACATGCTGTTCGACATCCAGAAGACCCTCAACGAGGACGTCCCGATGCATCCCATCGTCCAGATGCCGAACATCGTGGCGTACAACTCGGACCAAGTCAGCGGCTGGACCGATCACATCGCCGGGTACTTCCACTTCGAACCGATGACGAGTGTCGAGGTGAACAACAGCAAGAAGGAACTTCGCGGGTCGTGGGCCGAGACCTCGGCACTTTGAGCGTCCTCGGATACAACAACGAGACGAAACTCATCCACCAGTTCGAGATGCTGTACGACAAGCTCGTGCGTATCAACTCGAAACTGGAAGCCGATCCGGAACTCAGTCTGGCGACCGAGTGGAAGCGTCCGGATACCAAGACGGTGAAGTACAAGATTCGGGAGGGGCACAAATGGCACGACGGGAAGAGCCTGACCCCGGACGACGTGAAGTTCACGCTCGACTACATCAAGAAACACGAAATCCCGCTTTACGCCACGCAGTGGGAGATGTACGACACGGTTTCGGTCGACGGGCAGTGGGTGACGGTGAAGTTCAAGGACCCGGTCGGCCCGGTCCACAAACTGTTCTCCAACCAGATTCCCATCATTCCGAAGCACAAGTGGGAGAGTCGGAGCAAACCGGCCAAAGCGACCATCAAGGAACCGGTCGGAAGCGGGCCGCTCCAGTTCGACTACTGGGACAAGGGGAGCGAACTGAGCCTGAAGAAGTTCGACGCCCACTGGCACCCGGTCAAGTTCAACCGCCGTATCTGGCGAATCATCCCGGAGAGTTCGACCGTCTGGTCGCTGCTGAAGAAAGGGACGCTGAACTACCTGCCGTACACCCGTATCGGCAAACAACTCAACGACAACCAGGACGAATCGAACATCGGCGTGAAATCCGCCCCCGGCGACGGATGGTGGCACTTCAGCCAGAACACGCGAAAGAAGGGACTCGACGACAAGGCCGTTCGACAGGCCGCCGTCAACGCGATTCCGAAGAAGGCCATCAACCAGCAGATACTCTACGGTTTCGCGACGGAAGGGTGGAACCTCGTCGGGGAATCCTTCGGCAAGTTCAGCAACCCGGACGTGAAGAAATACCAACCGGCGGACGGCGTGAAAGCAGGAAAGAAGACCCTCAAAGACGCTGGCTACGTCTTCGACGGGGACGGGATGGCGCACTTCCCGAAATCGAAGTCGGAGTAACCGACGACACAACAGCCACAACACTTCACATAAATGGGAAAATTAGACTTCTTCGTCAGACGCACGGTGCAGTTGGGAATAACGCTCTGGGCAGTCGCGACCGCACTGTTCCTCCTGTTTCGACTCATGCCGGGCGACCCGACATCGTACATCATCTCGCCCGGGATGACGCCGGAGGTGAGACGGCGACTCATCCAGAGTTACGGGTTGAACGACCCGATGTGGATGCAGTACGTTCGATACATCCAGAACCTCGCCACGCTCAACCTCGGTCGTTCGTTCAAGACGCACGAGCGCGTCGTGAACATGCTCGTCACGTATCTCCCGAACACGCTCATCCTGATGCTGACTGCCTTCGTCGTGGCGTACATCATCGGCATCTCGCTGGGAGTGCTCACCGGTTGGTATCGTGGAAGCCGTTTCGAGAAGACGACGGTCGTCACCGCGCTCATCGGACGGAGCGTTCCCAGTTTCTGGATGGGTATCCTCGTCCTCTGGATATTCGGCGCCAAGTTGGGCATCATCCCCATGAGCGGAATGACGAGTTTCGGGTCCGGACCCAAGCACTTCTGGGCAATGGTGTTCTCGCTCGACTTCCTCAAGCACATGGTCGCGCCGGTCCTCGTGCTCGCGTTCTACTACATGGGCTACCCGCTGCTCATCATGCGCAACAGCATGCTGGAGACGCTCTCGGAGGATTTCATCGACCTGTGCCGTGCGAAGGGGTTGACGGAGCGCAAGATAATGTTCAACCACGCCGCCCGGAACGCCCTGCTTCCCGTCCTGACCGCGGCCGCCATCGCCATCGGCTACGCGGTCGGCGGCAGCGTCCTCATCGAGACGGTGTTCGGGTGGCCGGGCATCGGACGCGAGATGATCCGGGCCGTGCTCCGACGCGACTACCCGGTCGCGCAGGGGACGTTCCTCGTCCTCGCGCTCTCTGTCATCGTGATGAACTTCGTCGCCGACCTGCTGTACGGGGTTCTCGACCCACGGGTGACCTATGACTGAAGCGATGAATCAAGAGCGGGAGGCGTCGATATTCGCGGATATCGACGAGGAGAGCGAGGAGCAGTTCAGCGCGTGGCAGCGCAACCTCCGCCTCTGGAAGCGGACGATATCCGAGCAGTTCGACATGCTCACCGACGACCCGTTGGTCGTCGTCGCGATGTGTATCCTGGCGTTCTTCGCGCTCGTCGCCGTCTTCGCGCCGTTCATCGCGCCGTACGGCCCGAAGGACCGACTGATGACGAACGCGCTGTTCGCCAAGTGGATCAAACCGTCGTTCCTCGGCGGTCAGGGGGGCTACATCCTCGGCACGACCGCGCAGGGGTACGACATCTTCAGCCAACTGGTGTACGGGGCACGTCCCGCCATCATGGTCGGTCTGGTGGCCGCCGTGATGACGGTCGGTCTCGGGACGCTCGTCGGACTGGTCAGCGGTTACTACGGCGGCCGCGTCGACGACCTCCTCATGCGCCTCGTGGACTTCGTCTACGGGCTACCGCTCCTGCCGACGGTCATCGTCCTCGTGACGGTGCTCGGGCCGGGACTGGAGAACATCGTCCTCGCGTTCGTGCTCCTGCAGTGGCGCACGTCCGCCCGCGTCATCCGCGCGCTCGTCCTCTCGCTCCGCGAACGCTCGTTCGTCAAGGCGGCGAAGGTCTCCGGCGCGAGCAACTGGCGCATCATCTCGCGACACATCGCGCCGAACGTCCTCCCGATGGCGTTCCTGTACGGCGCCTTCGCCATCGCGTGGGCCATCCTCACCGAGGCGGGGGTCTCCTTCTTGGGACTCGGCGACCCGAACAGCGTCTCGTGGGGCATGATGCTCCAGAGCGCCCGCGTCTACAGCGCCATGACCGAAGGGACGTGGTGGTGGTTCGTGCCGCCGGGAGTCTGTATCGCCCTCGTGGTCATCAGCGGCTTCCTCATCGGTCGCGGCTACGAAGAAATCGTCAATCCGGAACTACAGGTGGAAGGATGAACGTATTCGAACGATTCATGATCACACGATTCACGCTCGAACGGTTCATACACGCACGATTCACACACATGGGATACATGTACTCGGACGAAACGGAGGCCCGCTGAATGGCACTGCTCGAAGTCGAAGACCTCGAAGTCTACTACGACAGCGAGGACGGCCCCGTCAAAGCCGTCGACGGCGTCAGCTTCGAGATCGAGGCCGGTGAGACCGTCGGCATCGTCGGCGAATCCGGCTGTGGCAAATCGACGCTCGCGAAGGCGCTCATCGGAATCCTTCCGAAGAACGGCTACATCAACGGCGGGAAAATCCTGTTCAAGGGTGAAGACCTGACCGACATGCCCGAAAAGCGACGTCGGGAACTCCGCTGGGACGAGATTTCGCTCATCGCCCAGTCGGCGATGAACGCGCTCGACCCCGTCTACACCATCCGCGAACAGATTCTGGAGGCCATCGACGCCCACTACCCGAAGATGGGACGGACCGAGGCCCAGGAGATAATCGACGAATCGTTCGACATCGTCGGGTTGGACCGCGAACGCCAGACCGACTACCCGCATCAGTTCTCGGGCGGGATGCGCCAGCGGGCGATGATCGCCATGTCGCTCGTGCTCCAACCGTCGCTCATCCTCGCGGACGAACCGACGACGGCGCTCGACGTGATAATGCAGGATCAGATCCTCAAGCGGATCAACGGGATTCAGCGCGAGAGCGACACCGCGATGATGGTCATCACGCACGACGTGGCCGTCGTCGCCGAGACCTGCGACCGCGTCGTCGTCATGTACGCGGGCGAACTCGCGGAGGAAGGCCCGGCCGAGTTCATCTTCGGCGAACCGTACCACCCGTACACGCTCGGGCTGAAGAGCGCGTTCCCGGACATTCGGCTGTCGGAACAGGACCTCGTGAGCATCGGCGGCCATCCGCCTGATTTGAGCAACCCGCCGAGCGGGTGTCGGTTCGCGGAGCGCTGTCCGCTGGCGACCGAAATCTGTTCCGAACAGACGCCGCCGATGGTCGAACACGGCGAACTACGGTCGTTCTGTCACCACACCGACCGCGTCGATTCGGAACTGCGTTCGGTCGCCAGCAGTGCGCGGACGTGGCAGAACGACGCGTCGATGGAGGTGGGCGATGACTGACACCGAACAGGAGACGCTCGTTCGCGTCGAAGGGCTCGAAAAGGAGTTCCCGGTCGGGAGCGGTCTCGTGACGGACCTGTTGAACTCCATTCGCGGCGAAGAGGGTGATGCGGTGCACGCCATCGACGGCATCGATTTCGACCTCCGCGAGGGCGAGACGTTCGGCATCGCGGGCGAATCCGGCTGTGGGAAGACCACGACCGGGATGTGCCTGACGAAGCTGTACGAACCGACGGGCGGGAGCATCTACTACGACGGCGAGGACATCGCGGACAAGAGCGGGTCGGACCTCACGAACTTCCGGCAGAACGCCCAGATGATCTTTCAGGACCCGTTCGAAAGCCTGAATCCGCGCATGACGGTGTACGACACGGTGGTCGAACCGCTCCGGATTCACGACATCCCGAACCAGCGCGCGCGGGTTCGCCGGGCACTCGAATTCGCGGAACTGGAACCCGCCGAATCGTTCTTCGACCGCTACCCGCACGAACTGTCCGGCGGGCAACGGCAGCGTCTCGCCATCGCCCGGGCGCTGGTCATCGACCCGGAGTTCATCGTCGCGGACGAACCGGTGTCGATGCTCGACGTGAGTCTTCGGGCGGGCGTGCTCTCCCTGCTGGAGCGCATGACCGACGAGTTCGGTCTCTCCGTGGTGTACATCAGCCACGACCTCTCGCTCCTGCGCCACATGTGCGACCGACTCGCCATCATGTACATGGGGAAAATCGTGGAGCAGGGACCCACCGAGGAGATAATCACGAACCCAAAACACCCCTACACGCGGGCGCTCATCGACGCCGTTCCGGTCCCCGACCCCACGGCGGGCAGGGAGCGCGTCGAACTACAGGGCGAGGTTGGCGACGCCATCAACGTCCCGTCCGGTTGCCGGTTCAAGAACCGATGTGAGAAGTACATCGGCGGCGTTTGCGATGCGGTACAACCGCCGCTCGAACGGAAATCCGACGTCGAGGACGAACGTGAAGTCGCGTGTCACCTCTACGAGAGCGCAGAAGGCTTCGACCCGTACGCGGGGATCGAGGACGAACGCGAGGACGCCGCCGAACCGGTTGAGTCGTCCGCCGACTGAACCTGCTTCGGCCGACGACAGGGTGAAGTGGAAAAGCGGAAAAAACGTGACTCCGCGCGGCTCTCCCGGTGCCCCCGGCGCGGAGTAGTAGACGGCTACTCGTAAGACGACTTCTTCTACTCGATCGATCGGGCGAGCGTGTCGCGTCCGCCCGTCACGAGCGGTTGACCGTGACCTACGCAGGCAACGTCGAACTGCGGCCCGTCCCGTAGCAAGTAGCGGATGCTCTCCCTGACGACCCCCGTGTCGTAGCTCATAAACCACGGCGAAGGGTTCAGGTCGCCGTCGGATTCCCGGACGAGGTCGCCGAGGAGCGCCACGCCGCGCTCGCGCGAGACGAACGCCACGTGTCCGAGCGCGTGCCCGGGTGTGTCGTAGGCAGTGAAGCTCCCGAACTCGTCGCCGTCGGTGATCGAATCGGCTTGTTCGGGCGCATCGAGGAACAACCCCGTGAGCCACTGGGAGAACCCCTTCCGGTTCGAGAGTGGCGGCCGCTGTCGGCCGAGGAGGAAGTCCACGTCCTTCGCGCCGACGTGTATCGGTGCGTCGAGCGGGAGTTTGGCCAGCGTACCCACGTGGTCGAGGTCGTAGTGCGTCACGAGCACGCGGGTGACGTCGTCGAGGTCGTGTCCCGTGGCCGTGATCTCCGCCCGGAGGTCGTCCGCGTCCCACGGCATCCCCGCGTCGACGAGGATGACGTCGTCACCCTCTTCGATGAGGTAGGCGTTCACCCCGCCGAGGTCGAACCACCAGCATCCGGAGACGAGTTCTTCAGGCATACCGGCACCCCTCCGGCGTTGCGCGCCCCCGTAGACCGACGAGATTGCTATCGTTCCCATCGAGGGCGTAGATGGCTACGAAAAGGTGGCCATCGTCCATCCCGACGATGCACGAGTGAATCTCCTCGGTCATTTCTCCGAACTTCATCTCCGTCGGGAGCGCACGGATGTGATCTGTAACTCGCATGTTGGTGAATGATCGTTCATTCATTATAACTGTATCGTTTAGATGAGATCGACTTGGCACCCAGCGCTACGACTCGTCTACGTCTGCACCGTCTGCTGTGCTTCGTCCCTCGACACCCGACTCATCTTTTAAGTCAAGATGCGGGAGTGCAAGCGCTGCGACGACCGAGAGAACGAGGAGAATCCCGCCGAAGAAGAAAACGGCGTCGAAGGCGTCGGCGAGTGCGTGGACGGCAGTTTGTTGAAGTTGCGGTGAGAGTTGTTGGATCGACTGTGGACTTTGTGCGACTGTACTGGGGTCGATACTCTTCGGAAGCACATCGCCTAATTCGGTAGTGACCCGACGGTTGAGGACGATACCGAATGCCGCAACGCCGAGTGCGCCGCCAAGATTCCGCGTGAATGCGTACAGCGAGCTAACTTCGCCGATGGCGTCGCCGCTCACGGCGTTTTGAATCGCTGTCGAAAGCGTCGGGCTCGTCATCCCCATCAACCCGGCGGCGATCATGTAGCCAGTCGTCTGAAGCCAGGTGATGTGCACACTCATCGTCGAAAGCAGGTAGAATCCGAGTGCACCGAAGACTAGCCCGCCAATCGTGATCGGTTTGTATCGACCTATCCGGCTCATGAACTGTCCACCGACCATAGAGCTAACTACGTAACCGCCGAGGAACGGCAGGAGGAGGAGTCCGGCGTTCGATTCGCCCGCGCCGAGTACCGTCTGCAAGAACAGCGGGATGTAGTTGGTCGCGCCGTACCTCGCGCCGGCGTTGAGCACGGCAATGATAGCGATTAACACCACGGTCCGATTCCGGAACAGTTCGAACGAGAAGATCGGTTCGTTAACACGGCGTTCCTGGAGGACGAATAGAACGGTGCCGACGACGGTGACGACCGCGAGTCCGAGTATTTCCCACGACCCCCACGCGTAGCGGTCACCGCCGAACGAAGTGAGGGCAATGAGGGCGGTGACGGTGACGACGATGAGGATCGCTCCACCGAAATCGATCTCGTGGCTCTCGTCCGGCACGGGAACGTCCAGCGACGTTTCGACGAGCGCGAGTGCGAGGAGCGCAACGGGAACGTTGATGTAGAAAATCCACCGCCACGTGAAATATTCGGTGATGTAACCGCCGACCAGCGGTCCACCGACGACTGCGGCACCGAAGACGAGATTGAGGTAGCTCATGTACTTGCCGCGTTCACGGGGAGTGAAGATGTCACCCATTCCTGCGACCGCCATCGCCATGAGGCCACCACCACCGACCCCCTGAAGAGCGCGGAACAGAGTGAGCTGAAGCATCGATCCGGAGAGACCGGACAGGATGGACCCCACCAGGAAAATTATAATCCCGACCTGGGTGAGTCGGCGTCGGCCGTAGATATCGGAGAGTTTCCCGTAGAGCGGAGTAACCGCTGTGGTAGTGATGAGATAGGACGTGACGACCCAGAACACCTGATCGAGGGAGCCGAGATCCGACGCGATCGAGGGAAGAGCGGTGGCCACGATAGTCTGGTCGATTGCGGCGAGCAGCATCAAGAACGCTAACCCGACGAAGGCTGAGTACTTTGTACGGTCGTCCACCGACATCAGTTTCCACCTCGGTTCGGTCGGGCGACCCCGAGACTCCCTACGAAAGAATATAGCGACGGAGGATGCAGGTGCCCTTGGGACGACCGAAAGTCCGCTTCGCTTTGCGTCCGAGTAAAAGAAGTGGACCATCTCGGTTCCTCTTTTGTGCGTGTGCCGATTGTATAGATTTTCATATATGAACGATCGTTCTTCACATAGGTGAATTACCGTTCGTTCACATTAACGTGTCGATGTGGGAGACTACCAAACGTGATTTCGTGGTGTCGTGGACGAGGACGATAGCCTTTAGTTGCGCTGAGAACGAATATTCGTTCATGAGGGAGACCGATAGCCTTTCTGAGAATGGGTCAGGAGATCGAAAAGAGGAGATCATGAGGGCGACGTATCGGGTATTTCGGACGGAAGGCTATGCCGGCCTCTCAATTTCGAAGATCGCTGATGAAGTCGGTGTTAGTAAGTCTGCCCTTTATAACCATTACAGTGGGAAAGACGAACTCCTCGTTGCGTTCCTAGAGTATGTAATGGATAAGTACAGCGATGAGATCCAGCACAGTGATACAGAGAATCCCATCGTGTATCTCAAACTGTTTAAAAAGACGCTCCTCTCGGAGGAGTCGATAGAAAATAACGGAAACAGTGACGTGCCGATCGACCTCTTCGAGACGATCATGCAGCTCAAGGTACAGGCGGTGCACAACGAGGTCTTCCGGGAGCATTTCACCCGGGACGATCAGTTCGAACACGAACGCCTCGCGGATCGAGTGCGCTCCGGCATCGAGGAAGGATATTTCCAAGATGTAGACCCCGACGCAACGGCGGAATTCGTACAGACAGTCGTTGAGGGAGCGATACTCCGGCAGACGACAACGGACTCCACCTCGTTACAAAATATCAGACGAGAGCTGGACGAGTATCTACGCTGTCGGTTGATTGCCGACCCAGAAAAATTCAACTTGCGTGATTAACTCCCAAATCACTTCGAGAGCACCGCATTCGAAACACGCTCCATAAGACCGGTAACTCCTCAAACCACGTAGAATCGGTATGGTTTGTGAATCTATCTCCCGGAGCTCTGTCTGGCGACTCGAATTCGGCAGTGGACGACTCGTCGGGGACGAGTCGTCCGCGTTTGATAGGGTGTCGCCCAATTCCGAGAGAGATTCGTCCGAATAACCGTCACTGACGGCGCTTTCGCCGGTTTTCCTCCGCCTCGGCTTCGAACCGCTCGGCGCGAATCTGGTCGGTTCGTTTCCGTCGCCACTCCCAAATTCCGGCCCCGATGACGACGATTCCTACCGCTGCACCCCGTACGGGCGACCCTTGAATCCAGAGGAACACGAAGACGACGACCGCAAAAAGTATCGAGATACCGAGGGTTATCTTCGCCCAGCCGCGCTGTGGCCCTCGAAAACGGCGCATACTCCTTCGTCGGATGGGAGGGACGTGAACGTTACGGGAACCGAGCGTCGGGCGGCGGGTGGCGAAGGGAGTTACCGCGGGCGGCGAATCTCGTCCCGACTCGGGAACTCCCGCTCCAGCGCGGACAACAGCACGTCCGCAGTTTCGTCCGCGTCCTCCATGGAGATGGTTTCGACCGGGGAGTGAGTGTAGCGGCAGGGAACCGCGATTGCGCCCGCGTGACGGCCGCCGCGGACCTGTTGGAGTTCGGTCGCGTCGGTCGTACCGGTCAGCATCACGTCGTGTTGCACGTCCACGTCGATCTCGTCCGCCGCCTCGCAGAGCCACGTTCTCGTCTGGCGGTCCACGATGACGCCGCCGAAGAAGTACTCCGAGGACCCGTCCCCGAACTCGACGACCGGACCGCCGTCCAGCGTCGCCTCCGCACCGTCCGTTCGCCCGGCGGGGTAGTCGTCAACCGGGAAGATTTCGAGCGCGATGCCGACGTCCGGGTCGAGGTCGTAGCCCGCCGTTCTCGCGCCGCGGAGGCCGACTTCCTCCTGCACCGTGGCGACGTAGTGAACCGTCGCGTCCACGTCCGCCTCGCGGGCGAGGGCGAGCAGGATGGCGAGCGCTATCCTGTCGTCCAGTGCCCGCCCGGCGACGCGGTCGTTTGCGAGGCGGGAGACGCCGCCGTCCCACGTCGCGTAATCGCCGGGTTCGACGTTCAGGTCGGCGACCTCTTCGGGGGAAGTGGCGCCGATGTCGATACGAAGGTCGTTCGGCAGGGAATCCTTCTCCTCGTCGCCCATGTAGTGGCGACAGCGCGGACCGATGACGCCGAGGACGCTGTCCGGGCCGACGCGGACGCGTTGGCCCGACAGGTTGCCCTTGTAGTGACCGCCCAGCATGTGGAAGGTGAGAAAACCGTCGTCGTCCACCGCGTCGATCAGGAACCCGAGTTCGTCGGTGTGGGCCGCGAGCATTATCTCGAAGTCGCTTCCCTCGCTCGTGGCGCGACGACGTTCCCCATCGCGTCGAACGAAACGGTGTCAACGTGCGGTTCTATCAGTTCGGCAAAACGGTCGGCGACGGCGTACTCGTTCCCCGGTGCACCGGGTGCGTCCACCAACGCTTCGAGGTCCTCGAACGAAACGTGCATGCTGGTATCGTGTGTCTACGGGGGATAACCGTTCGGGTCGAAGCAATCCGAACCGTCGGTCGTCCCGTTTCGGTTCCGGCAAACCACTCGCATTTCTCGATATGTTCTGTTTGTGATCGTATGGACATTTCCCAAATCTAAGGCGATGAAGAGTAATTTTCCGTATATAATCCCATAATTATGAATCTCTACCATCTATTTTTGAACAAAACCCAAACAACGATAACCCCGCACTACGACCCACGATTGGGTAGTATGACCTCAACACGACGCACATTTCTGACAGCGGCAGGCTGCGCGGGGCTTCTCGGACTCGGTGTTGCCGGGACGAGCGGAAAGAGCGAAGCGGACGTTTCGCGTGATTCGTTCACCATTCGGAGCGGGACCGACCAAGCGACGAAAGTGTACGTAACGACCGCCAACCAGTCCGGGCCGACGGTGATGGTCACTGGTGGAATGCACGGCAACGAGGAAGGTGGCTACACGGCCGCCGGAAAAATCGCCGATTGGGACATCAGTCGCGGTAGGCTCGTGGTGATTCCGAGGACGAACGCCGCGGCCGACAGGCAGGATTCGCGTGTCGCGGACGGCGGCGTCGATCTGAACCGCCAGTTCCCGACAGGGAGCGAACCGGAGACGAAACTCGCTCGCGCCATCTGGGACGTCGTCGAGAAGTACGAGCCGGATACCGTCATCGACCTCCACGAATCGCAGGAAATCTACGACGGCGATATGGTCGGCGGCGTCGGCCAAGTGATCTTCCGCTCGCGGGACAAGAAAACGGAGAACGATGCCACCGCGGCGGCCGATTACGTGAACGAGAACTACGTCTCGCGTGACGGCTACGACTTCACCGTCGACGTGTTCTCCTCGTCCTCCAACGAACCGACGGGTCTGTTTACGCACAAGGCAGCGCGCGACACCGATGCTATCGCATATCTCGTCGAAGCGACTTCGGAGGATACGCCCCTCGACAAACGCGTTCAATGGCACACCAAAGTCGTCCAGCAACTCGTCGAGGACGACATACTCACCGGCAGCGGCGGGGATGGCGGCGATGGCGGCGACGGTAACGATGGCGGCGACGGCGACAACGGCGACGAACAGAACAAACCGCCGGTCGCGCGGATCGAAACCACGCCGACGGACACCACCGGACTCGGTCGGGGTGCCACGGTCACGCTCGACGCGTCCTCCTCCACGGACGACGACGGCGACATCAGCGAGTACGCGTGGGACATCGACGGCGACGGGACGTTCGAAAAGAGCGGCGAATCGATCCAGATGACCCTCTCGAACTGTGGCCGCTACCAGGTCACCCTCCAGGTCACCGACGACGAGGGCGCGACGGACACCGACACCGTGGTCCTCTCGACGGTCTAATCGGACCGCGAGAACGACAGTATTGACGATATTTTCAAATTTTTCATTACTAACGACGTTGATTGGTATATATTTGGCCAATAGTGAGATATACCCCGGGTTGTAACCGGCGAGACGCAATGAAACGACGCACGTTCATCGCCGGTGTCGGAACCACGAGCACGTTCTTCCTCGCGGGGTGCAACTCCAACGGGGACGACTCCGGACCCTCCACCAAAACGTCGTCGGGCGAAACGACGACCGGAACAGGGGGAACCACGAGTGGTACAGATTCGACGAGTACGACGAGCGGTGCGGACGAAACGACGAGCGAAACCACCACGGACTCCGAAACGACGACGGACGACGAGACGACGACCGATTCCTCGGGAACCACGACGGCGGAATCGAAGACCGTCTCGTTCGGCGAACACGCGACCGTCGCCGACGACCTCAGCGTCGCCGTGACGGAAGCCAATACGTCCGACTCCTACTCGCATAACGGAACGACCGACGAGGCTGACGACGATTCGACCTACCTCCTCGTCACCTTCGAGACGAAAAACACCGGTGGGTCGTCTCAATCGCTCCCCGACGATGCATCGCTCTCGCTTCACGCCAACGGGAACGAGTACGGCATGACCGACTCGGCGAAGAGCGCGTGGAAGGACTACGTCTCGTCCGGCGTGAACGGCAACGGATCGTCATCGAAGACCGTCGCCTTCGAAGTACCGAAGGACGCTCTCGCTTCCCTCGGCGTGACGGTCACGCTGTCGTACACTGATTCCGGGTCGAAGAAGCTGATCCGGTGGAGCATGGAGTAGCCCCGAACGCTCCTTTTCCCGTCGCTGTCGGTGGGGCCTCCGAAAAGTGAGAAGATCGAAAGGGGTCGTATCGCTATTCGTCCGAGTCGAAGCCGAGTTCGTGAAGCGTTTCCTTGGAGACACCCGCATCGAGAATCCGCCGATAGACTGCCTTTCGCTCGGTATCGGAGAGATCGAGAGATGTCCCGGTGCCGGGAGCGTCATCCGTGGAGCGGCCACTTTGGGCCGTCTCGTAGGCGTCACGGATGAGTTCGGCTTCTAGTTTCGGGACCGATTGGGGAATATCCGGTGAGTTTCTGATTCCTGACATCGTTTCCCGCCACTCACAGGAGGGTGTTAAAGTTATTTTAGGCCAACAGATCTGTCTTTTCCCAGTCCAACGTTCCTCTTTGGTGGTACGTTCGACTGGGTAAGCGTAGGGTTGTCAGTGGGTTCTACTTTCGGTATCGAGAAAAACAACGAAACGACAACGAAGCTGAAAATACGCCGCCTTCCGCCGTTCAATCGACGAGCAGCGGTATCTCGGTGGCTTCCGTCCGAACCTCGTCCATGTCGGGGACGGTGGTTCCGGGGACCGTCACGACGCGGGACGCGACGGTGATTCCGACGCGGAGCGCGATACGGTCGGATTGGCCGCGAGCGAGCGTCGAGAGGACGCCAGCGAGCAGGCCGTCCCCGGCACCGACCGAATCGACCACGTCCACGTCGAGCGGTTTCGCGTGGAAGACGCCCTCGTCGGAGGTGAGAAGCGCACCGTCGTCCCCGAGCGAGGTGATGACGCGGTCGAACCCCTTCTCCCGGAGCGCGTGGGAGGCTTCGGCGCACTCCTCGATACTGTGGACCGGCATGCCGGTCGCGCTCGCCAGTTCGCTCCGGTTGGGCTTGCAGAGCGCGTAGTCGCCCGCAACGCCGGTCAGGAGGTCGCCCTGTACGTCCACGACGGTCTCCCACGGCCCGGCCCCTGCGATACGGTCGATGGTCGCCGGACCGAGGTTCGGCGGGAGGCTCCCGGCGATGACGACGATTTCGGGTTCGTACTCGCGCACCTTCGCGATGAGTTCGCGGACGGTTTCGTCCTTGACACCCTGTCCGGACTGATTGAGTTTGTACTCGCCGTCCTCGCCCAGAATCGTGGTGTTGAGCCGGGTGCACACGTCCATCTCCACGAAGTCGTTCGGCACCTTTCCGCGGATGAGTTGCTCCTCGATGTAGCGACCGAGGAAGCCGCCGACGAAGCCCGTTGCGAGCGTGTCGACCTCCAACCTGGAGAGGTATTTCGAGACGTTGATGCCCTTGCCGCCGGGGTCGTACTGGGTCATGCTCGACCGCATGACGCCACCCGGTTCGACGTCCGAATCGACGGAAACGGTGTAATCGACGGCCGGATTGAGCGTGACGGTCAGGATCATTCCCCCACCTCCTCGATGATTTCGACGCCCATCGTCTCGAACGGTTCGCGGTACTCCGCCGGAACCGGGGCGTCGGTGACGAGCGTATCCACGTCCTCGAACGAGGCGAAGCGGAAGAAGCTCCGGCGGCCGAACTTGCTGTTGTCCGCGACGAGCACGACGCGACTCGCCTTCTCGCACATCAGGGATTTGATGCGCGCTTCGTCCTCGTTCGGCGTCGTCAGCCCGGAATCCGGGTGGATTCCGTTCGTGCCCAGAAACAGCACGTCGAAGTTGGTCCGGTCGAGAAAGCCCTCGCCGGTCGGTCCGACGAGCGACCACGTGGAACGCCGAAGCGTCCCGCCGGTGACTTTCACCTCGATGCCCGCCTCGGCGAGTTGCATCGACACGAGTGGCGAGTTGGTCGCGGCGGTGATGGTCACGTCGTCGGGGACGTGTTTGGCGACTTCGATGGTCGTCGTTCCCGAATCGAAGAAGACGACCTGCCCGTCTTGGAGGGTTTCGACGGCGCGTTCTCCGATGATCCGTTTCGCGTCCCGCCCTTGGACTTGCTTCTGTCCGTAGGTTCGCTCCTCGCCGACGGTTTTGACGGGGAGCGCGCCGCCGTGTGATCGCTCGACGCGCCCGTCGTCTTCCAAATCGCGGAGGTCTCGTCGGATGGTCGCCTCCGAAACGTCGAGCCGACCCGCGAGGTCGGCGACGGTACTGCCGTTCTCTTCGGTGACTATCTCGGCTATCTCTCGTTTCCGTTCGTCAGGCAACATATGTTCGTATCATACCGACTCGACCGTGAGCCGGGAGCGTCTCGTTCGTCTCTCCTGTAGGCAATTCTACCCAATAACGTCTCTGGTGTGGGAGAGCGAGGTCGGTTCGAGTGCGGGGAGTGGGGCGGTTCGGCATCATCTCAGCCGGTGAAGACGAGAAACAGCAACGCGATACCCGCCCCCACGGTCGCGACGATGGTCCCGCCGTACGAGCCGACGAGATAGTTGTACGCCGCGATGAGGGCCAACAGACAGCAAGCGGCCACCAGCAGGATGTCCCGCTCGGGCACCCACGACGTGATCGTTTGTGCCATCGGTCAGTGCGTCGCCTCCACCCGCTTCGATTCCTTGGACGGGGAGTACGTCAGCGATTCGCCGCTGCTGGCGTCGAAGTAGTGGAGCGACCGTCGGTCGAATTCGACGTTGACGCGGTCGTTGAGTTCGACCGGAACGCTCGGTTCCACGGACGCCTTGATGGTGATGTCGTCGCCGAGGTCGAGTTCGAGGACGGTCTTCTCACCCTGCGGTTCGACGACTTCCACGAGCGCGGGAAGGCCGTCCGGTCTGAGCGTGACGTTCTCCGGGCGGACACCGACGACGATTTCGTCGCCGAACTTGTCGTCGAGCGCGTCCCGATAGGATTCGGGCACCTCGTGTTGGAACGGTCCGACGTCCACGACGGGCGTTCCGTCGCGGTTCTGGAGGGTTCCCTCGACGAAGTTCATCGACGGGCTTCCGAGGAAGTCGGCGACGAACTGGTTCCGTGGATGCGTGTAGACGTACGTCGGGTCGCCCACCTGCTGAATCTCGCCGTCGTTCATCACGGCGATCTGGTCGGCGAGCGTCATGGCCTCGATCTGGTCGTGGGTGACGTACACCGTCGTCGTGGACAATTGCTCGTGCAGCTTGTTGAGTTCCGCGCGCATCTGCACCCGCAGTTTGGCGTCCAGGTTCGACAGCGGTTCGTCCATCAGGAACACGTCGGGTTCCCTGACGATGGCGCGGCCGAGCGCGACGCGCTGTTGTTGGCCGCCGGAGAGCTCCGCCGGACGTCGGTCGAGCAGGTCGTCGATCTGGAGGAGGTCCGCGGCGTCGGACACGCGTTCCTCGATGATGTCGTCGTCCACGCCGTGCTGTTCCAGCCCGAATCGCATGTTCTCGCCGACCGTCTTGTGCGGGTAGAGCGCGTAGTTCTGGAACACCATCGCGATGTCCCGTTCGTAGGCGCGGTGGTCGTTGACCATCGTGTCGCCGATGTGAATCTCGCCGTCGGTCGCGCGTTCGAGTCCGGCGATGAGCCGAAGGGTCGTCGTCTTTCCACACCCGGACGGACCGACGAACACCGTGAAGGACTCGTCGGGGATGTCGAGCGAGATTCCGTCGACCGCGACTACGTCGCCGAACCGTTTTTCGAGCGTGTCGAGCGTTACTTCAGCCATCGATACCACCGTCGTTTGGATTGAATCGCATGTGTAGATCTGTTTTCGTCATTCTTTCACTGCTCCTTGCGTGAGACCGCTGACGATGTAGCGCTGGAAGAACAGGCCGAACAGGATGCCCGGCAGGGCCGCAATCATGCCACCGGCAGCGAGGTGCGCCCAGTCGATGAAGTCGTCAGCGACGAACAGGGAGACGCCGATGGGCAGCGTCTGTGCGACGTTCGAGGACGTGAGGACGAGCGCGAAGACGAACTCGTTCCACGAGAAGATGAAGGCCAGAATGGCCGTCGCCGCGATGCCCGGTTTCGCCACCGGGAGGATGATCTTGAAGAAGCCCTCCCACGTCGAACAGCCGTCGACTTGGGCCTGCTCGTCCAACGAGTTCGGGACGCCGTCGAAGTAGTTCTTCATTATCCACACCGCAAAGGGCAGGTTGAAGAACGTGTACGTCAGGATGAGCGCTATCTTCGTGTCGTACAGGGTTCCCGTGAGACCGCCGATGAGCGGGGGGTGCGACATGATCTCGAAGAACGGAACGATGAGCGCGATGGGGGGGATCATCCGCGCCGCGATGATGGACAGCAACAGCGCCTTGTTGCCGAGGAAGTCGTATCGGGAGAACGTGTATCCCGACAGCGTTCCCAGCGTGACACAGATTATCGTCGTCGTTCCGGCGACGATGAGGCTGTTCAGCGTGTACGTGCCGAACGGGCGGTTCTGGAAGATTTCGACGTAGTTCGAAACCGTCGGGTGGTGCGGGTAGAACGTGATGGGGAACGACAGCGTCTCGGACGGTGCCTTCAAACTCGTGATGAGGATGTAGTAGATCGGGAACCACACCACCACGACGTAGAGACCGAGCAGTCCGTAGGCGACCAGTCGCTCACGGATCACGCTCGGCCACTCGTCTTCCGCGTTCAAGTTCAATCCGCGCCGCAGTCGGCTCATCGTGTCTGTTTTCGTACTCATGTTTCGTAGGGGGTCCCTCCGAAGACCTGATAGAGAACCGCAACGATGGCGAACGTCGTAGCGAGCATCACCACGCCGAGGGCGGCACCTTGGCCGGTGTCACCGAACACCATCGCGGTGCGGTAGAGCCACGAGGCCCACACTTCGGTGGACTTCCCGGGACCACCGTGAGTCATCACCCAGACGAGGTCGAGCGCCCGGATGTCGAAGATGATCCGGATGGTGAGCGCGACCAGGATCGACGGTTTGAGGAACGGGTAGGTGACGTTCCGGAACCGCGACCATCGACTCGCGCCGTCCACCTCGGCCGCGTCGTACAACTGCTCGGGAACGTTCTGGAGTCCCGCGAGGAGGATGATGATGATGAAGGGCGTGAACACCCACACGTCGGCGATGATGAGTGCGATCATCGCGAGGGTTCCGTCCGAGAGGAACGGGATCTGTTTCGATATGACGCCCCCGCCGACGAGGACGCCGTTAATCGCACCGTACTGCGTCTGGAACATCCAACGCCACATCAGACCGCTCATCACGTACGGCAGGATCCACGGCACGATGACTGCCGTTCGGATCCAGCCACGTCCCTTCAGGTCCTTGTTGAGCAGCATCGCGATGCCGAGTCCCAACAGGAACGAGATGGTGACGCTGAAGCCGACGTAGATGACGGTGTGTTTCGTGAACCGGACGATGTCGGGGTTGACCGACCCGAACCAGTGGCCGTGCTTGAACAGAAGCGAGGCGAAGTTGTCCAGTCCGACGAACTGTTTTTGCTGTGTGATCGGGTTCGTGTAGAACAGACTCGACCACAGGAGTTGGAGCGTCGGATAGAGGATGATGCCGGCTATCCAGATGACCGTCGGTCCCACCGTGAGCGGGATGAACAGCCTATCGAGCCGTCGCCGAAGCGAGCGTGTATTCTCTGCCATATAGTGACTCTACAGAATCTTGTTCTTCTTGTACAGCGACTTGATGTCCTGTTGGGCAGCGGTGAGCGCGTCGTGAGCGTCCTTCTTGCCGAGGAAGACGGGCGTGATGTTGGACGAGAGAATGTCGTCGACCTGCGGTTGCAGGCGGTAAATCTCGCTCGTCGCGTGTTTGAGGTTGTACTTCATGTTGTCGCGCAACTCCTTCGGATACTTCTTTTTCACCTCGTCGGAGTCGTACACCGACGGCATGACCGCCGGGTTCCCCTCGACCACCATGTCGGTCTTGCACGATTCCTCCTCGCTCATGAACTCCGCGAACTTCTTCGCGGCCTTCTTGCGCTTCGAGAACGCCGAGACGCCGACGGCGTTCGAATCCTGGAACGTCGCACGCGACGCGGGCCCTTTCGGCGGTTTGGCGATGCCGAGGCGGTCCTTCTTCCAGCCCTCGTCGAGCGCACGGGAACCGAGTGGGGTCCATCCCTCGACGGTGGCGAACTTGCCCCCGATGAAGGCGTCACCGACGTTCCCCTCGTTCATGCTCTGGATGCCGCTCGGGAGGAGTCCCTTCTTTCGAAGCGGCGTCAGGAACTCGTCGAAGACTTTCACGCCTTTGTCCGCGAAGACGGGTTCGTGTTTGTCGTTGAACACCTGGCCGCCCGCCTGCCAGAGGAACTGTTTGAACATGAAAACGTCCTTGTTCGCCCACGTGAACCCGAACGCCGACCGGTCGTTGCCGACCTTGTCGCCGAGTTTGAGGACGTCGTCCCACGTGTCCGGCGGCGACGAGATTCCCTGCTTCTCGAAGTACTGCTTGTCGTAGAGGAAGTTACCCCATTTGCCCAGTTGCGGGGCCATGTACGGCTTCCCGTCGAACATGACGAGTTCCTTGAGATTGTCGGGGAACTTGTTCAGGTGTTTCTTCGTGAGCGGAAGCGGTTCGACCCAATCGGCCGCGACGAAGTCGGCGAGCCACCACGTCGGCCCGTTGAAGGCGTCCACTTTGCTGCTCTCGTTTCGCCACTGCGTAATGAGCGTCGTCTTCAGGTTGCTCCACGGAACCTCGTTGACTTCGACTTCGATGCCGGTTTTCTTCTCGAACCGGTCGATGTTCTTCTTGGTTCCGGGGTCGTCCTTGAGACTCCCCGCGTTGAAGAATTTGATCTTGTCGGCCATCTCGCCGCTGCCTCCGTTTTTGCCTCCGTTGTCGCTCTTACTCGAAGAGGTACAACCGGCGAGCGCAGTGGACCCTGCGATACCGAGTGCCCCCGTCGTTTGCATAAATCGACGCCGTGTATGGTTGTGTTCATCACCCATGACATCCATAACCAAAACAAACGACCATAATAAATGTTCTGCAAAAACGTTCAAACTCGTTCAAACTCGTTCACTGATTCAGCGACCAAATGCGCAAAAATGAACAATTACGAAACGAAACACCCCGCGGTGATCCGGGGGAATCGCGGGAATCAGGCCGTATTGAGTGGGGATCACGATCCAGTACGTACGACTGATCGATCGTGTTCAAATCTGCACGAATTGCTTCCGTTCGTTGCGACTGGAAACGTCGCGGCGAGATTGCTCAGTCACGTGACGTTACGAAGTCGTGTTGGCGGAACAGTTCGGGCCAAATGAGATACCGGACGAGGAAGGAACCGGCCATGAGGGCGACGGTGACCAGCGACCAGACCACTTGGGTCGAACCCAATCCGATCATCGCAACACTGAGTGCGACGAGTGCGACGACGGGGAGCGCGTAACCACCGGGGGCGCGAAACGGCGGCGTTACTTCGGGACGGTAGTAGCGCAGTCCGACGAACGAGACGATGTTGAGCGCGTACGGAAGCCCCGTCCCCACGACGGATGCGACGACGAGCAGCGCCTCGAAATGCTCGGGGAAAGTCGCCAGTACGGCCGCGACGAGGCTGACAGTCACGAGTCCGACCCACGGAACCTGAAAGCACGAATCGACCGCCGCGAAGAACGAGGGGAGCGTTTTGTTCCGTCCCAGTGCGAGGACGATGCGACTGGCGCTCATGGTCCCGACCAGCATGGTCGTAAAGATGGCGACTATCGCGCCGAGCGGGAGGAGATACCGTTGAACCACCGGCAATCCGAGTTTCGTCGCTGCCACCCCGAGGGGTACTTGGCTCATGATTTTGGTTTGAAACGCCGACGCCGGGACGACGCCGTGGAGCGCGACGACGACGGCGGTGTAACAGACGGTCGTTACGAGGAGCGAGAGCAAAATCGCCCGTGGAACGGTTTTGGCTGGCCGTTTGACCTCCTCCGCGACGGACGGAATCGCCGTCCACGCGCCGTATCCCGTCAGTGCGAGTGAGACGGCGGCGAAGAACTTCGTCACGCCGCCGGTGAAAAACGGCTCGTAGTTGGTGGGCGAAAAGCGGGTCAATCCGGCACCGACGAAAACGAGGAGAACCGTGAGCAACAACGCTGATAACACGAGGTTCGTCCGACTCGTACTCGTCACGCCGACGAGGTTGACGAGGAAACTCAAGCCGATAGCGACGAGCGCAATCGGGACGACGTACCCCTTCATGCTGGGGAACGCGATACCCAGATACTGGGCGATGGCGAGCGCCGAAATCGTGATGCTGAACACCATCCCGATGCAGTAGGAAACGCCTTCGATGTAACTGGCGAAGAGGCGGACGGACGGGTTCGGACCGAACGTTTCGGCGGGAAAGACGGCGGGGCCGCCAGCCTTCGGGAACGCGAGCGCGAGTTCAGTATAGCAGAGTGCGATTATCATCATCAACAGCCCAGCGACCGGCCACGCGAGCGTCGAGGCGGGGCCGGCCAACCGTCCGGTCGAACCGGGGAAGACGAAAATCGCGGACCCCACCATCCCGCCGACGCTCAACAGCACGCAATCGAGCAACCCCAACTCGCGCGTGAGTCCTCCGTCCCCCGAACTCGCCCCGCCGCGCTCGCTCATCGTGATAGCACCATGTCGTTCGATGCTACAGAGAGATTCTATTTAACCATTCTCAAAACAGGTTAGCGTAACGAATTTGTGATGGGAATGGCAGCTCACAGTTCGAAGGGTCTAGCGCGGCGGCTCTCCATCGAATCTACTCGTGAAAAGGTCGCCCGTTCGAGGCCCTATCGCCACTCTTCCAACGGCATCGTGTCCGTCTCGTCTACCGCGACCCACGCGTCGTCCCGCGTGATGTCGGCGATGATCGCCCGGTTCGGACACCGCTCGTCCGATGTCTCGTCGATGGCGAAGACGATTTCGGGCGTATCCGGTTCCACGTGCCGTCCGTCAGGTACTGCGTTAGTCATGGTCGTTGGGTTTTGTCGCTCGTCTGGCGATGCTCCTCATCCGAACGTTCGCAAGGGGGTTAAAAAGACGTTCTGACCGGTCTCTCGAATCACCGCGGTTCGAAATCGTCCGGATCGAATCGATACTCGCCGTCGGGTACCGTCGGCCTCGGTTGCATCGGCAGGTCGGGCATGAACATCCAAATCAAGACGAGCATGCCAACGAAAGCGGGGAGTACGGTAAAAAACGGAACGGTCGTACCGAGCCATCGAACTCCCTCCCAGAATCCCAGAACCATGAGTATTGTTCCCATACGTCGCTCGATTGATAACTCGCACTGCTATGGTATAACAATACCGATTTTTAATCAAAAATAGCGATTCGAGAGTCAGTCGTCCAATCGCGGCGTTCCTGTCAATATCCCTTGAAGGTCCTCCATCGGTTCGCCGACTCTGACGCCGTTTTCCGTTATCTCGAACTCGCGGAGGAGGTGCTCGTAGTCGCTGGTTCGCTTTTTCAACACGCTGATAGATTTTCGCATCTCGCCGGAAACTTCGAGGTGTTGGAGGAGAACGATGTTGTCCGCGAGGTAGCTGATTCCCTTCCCGGTCGCCTTGACCTGCCCCGTCATCGAGTCGTGTTCCGAGACGAGGATGACCGTGATACCGTTGTTCTTGAGATATCGACAGAGTGCCTGTAACCGCTCGACGAGGTTCTGTCGCTCGTCACGCAGGGAGAGGGTGTACCCCTCGATGCCGTCGATCATTACGATGTCCGTCTCGTTGGTTTCGACCTCGCGGCGGACCATATCGACGAACTCGACGGCCGAGCGCTTGACCGGTTCGACCTCCACGAGATGAAGTCGCCCTTCGTCTTGCATCTCGGCGACGGGAACGTTGATGGCCCTGCTTCGTTCACGAAACGTTTCGGTCGACTCCTCGAACATGTAGATGACCGACCGCTTGCCGCGGCCCGCCGCTTCCTTCATGAACTGCGTCCCGAACGTCGTCTTTCCGACGCCGGTCGGCCCGCTGAGGACCGTGACCGTCCCCCGCTCGATGCCACCGTCGAGTAGCTGATCCACTTGGGGAATCCCGGACGAGAGTTGAACGGGGTTGAAATCGCGGTCGTGAACCGTGGGGTCGAGCGCGGGGAACACGGCGATGCCGTCGTCCGAAATTCGCATCCCGTGTCGTCCCTTTCGCACGTTTTTCGGGAACTTCGGCACGAGGAGCGTTCGTGTTCGGTCGGTGCGCTGGAGTTCGATTCGGCGTCGTCCACGACGGACAGGTCGTCGTTGAGTGCTGTACGGCCGGTAAACAGCACCGTCGTACCGTCCTCCTTTAGATATCGTGCGAGACCGATGACTTCCTCCCGAAACCGTTCCCGACTCGAAAGGAGGTCACGGAGCCGAGTCGAAGAATCGACGACGACTCTGTCGGGCGAGAGCGAGTCGATTCGGTCGGCGAGGCGACCGACGAGTTCGTCGTCGTCGGCGTTCCCAGCGAACGTGTCCCGCTGCCCGCCGCTTTCGGCCTGTTCGGCGCGTAAATCGAGGAACGAAAGGGCGTCCGCATCGATATCGACCGCGTTCGCCTTCTCGCGGAGTTCGTCCGCCGTCTCGGAGCAATGGACGAACAGCCCCGTTTGGTCCCGCTCGGTTCCCGCTTCGAGAAAACGCAACCCGAGCACGGTCTTTCCCGTGCCTGCTTCGCCGTGGAGGACGTACGACCGGTTCGGAACCAGTCCACCGTTCAGCACGATGTCGAATCCGCGAACGCCGGTCGATTGTCGTTCGACAGCCATTATCGTACTCCTGAAGCGCTATCGGAAAACAATTATGAATCCTGGTAGTACCAGAAACAGCACATCGACACGCGACTCCACGCTCGATTCGGCCGACGAGCGGTCAGTCGGGTGTCGTCTGAACGGTTTCGTTTCGAGAGAGTTCGTCGTCCTCGGTCGCACAGGCGTTCCCCGCACGAACGGTACTCCTGTCGAGACAGGCGATGCAACCGTGGACTTCGTCGGTGTTGTCCCCGAACACGCGGGCGAAGCGCGCCGTCACGAACCCCCCGCAGTTCAGGCACCGTCTCGATGACGACCTGTGACGCGTCGGTCGGACGCGGATTCCGGTCTCGTCGCTGGCCAAGTTCGCCATCAGAGCCCTCGCACGTTGTTCATGCGGACTGCGGTCGTTCTCCCACATCCCGTACACGTACTGACTCGGTACGGTTCGCGCGAGAACGCCGCGTTGTCGCTGTGCTCGTTTTCGGTTCGAATCTCTATTTCGACCTCGTGTACCGTGTCCCGGTCACAGTCGGGACAGGATTCGACGATATCGGTCACGAACCCGTCACCGGACTTCGTCGCGGTCATGGGAAAATCACCTCCGTCGTTGGCCCGGGGCCGAACTGGAGTCGGTCCCGATGGCTCTCCACCTTCCAACGATATCGGTACGCGGGCGATTCCCGCGGTTCCGCGTCGACTACGACGTCGGTTTCGTGTTGTGGGACCCCATAGAACGTCATCTCCGGGTCGGCCCTTCGCGTCGAATGCTGTGGCGGTCCGTAGACCGTCTCCTCGATGGAAGGGGTTCTCCTCTCGGTCGTATCGTTCCGGACTGTAGATTTCATTTTGTTTTCGACTCCGTGTGGACCGGTTGTGGTCGTGGGTGCGATTCGTTGACCTACTTCGTACCAGCGTGTGGGATAGAAAAGGAGGTTCTGACCACTTTCTCAAAACGTCGGTCACGATATCGTCCGAGAAACATACCGAGAATTACAAAACGATAATTATAGTTTGGGAGATGATTAAATAGATGGGAATGGTGTAATCGATCATGGGTTCACCGGGTACAGTCCGACTACTGAGCGCCCTTCGAGAGGGCACGCTCGACGAAATTCGACCGGTACTTGACATCGAGACGGGGACGGTCACCTACCCCGACGCGGACGAGTATCTCGACGACTACGACGGAGATACCTTCGAGGTGCTAGAAACGCTGTCCGAACGCGACCTCCTTCACCGCGAGTTTCAGGAGAAACAGTACATCTGTCCTCGCTGTGAATCGAAGGGGATGCAGTACACGACGGCGTGTCCGTCCTGTGAGTCGCCGAACACGATCCGAACGGACAGCTATCGCCATCCCGAGTGTGGCTACGAGGGGATGCGGGAGCAGTTCGTCGGCGAGAATGCCGTCGTCTGTCCGAACTGCGAGACCGAACTCGATTCGCTGAAACACCTCGAATCGGATGCGGCACACGTCTGTGAGGACTGTGGCGACGTGTTCGAAAAGCCCGTCAACCGCCTTCGATGCCGCGACTGCCATCACGTCGCCGACCCGCTCCAAACCATCGAGCGGGTGCTGTACCGGTACTTCTTGAGCGAAGACGGAGCCACGTGGGTGGACGAACAACTCGCCGCGCGGCAGGCCCTCGCGGAAGCGTTCGAGGACAGGAAACTCCGAACGGAGATCGACAGTACCGTCACCGACGCGTCGGATGAAGAGGTTCCGGTCCACGTCTACGCACGCGATGACCTATTGAACGACCACGTCATCGGCGCGGTTTACGAACGTCCCGACGGGGACGACATTTCGGCGCTCAGAACCCTCGCCTCGGGTGCTGGCGCACGCGCGACGCTCGTCACCACGTCCGGGACCATCGTCGGGAACGACGCCGGAACGCTCCTCACGGACGGCGACCTGACGGTGCTCCGGTTGACGGGGGACGGGACGCTGGAACGCGAGTACGAGGTGGTCGAAGGAACGCATCCGAACAACTCGTTCGTCGGCCGTCTCGCCGACATCTTCAAACCGCAGAACGGGTAAACTGTTGCCGAAAACGGGCGGTCAGAATTCCGTCACCGAGGGAATAGCTGCCCGCCCCAACAGCGATCCGTCGTCCGTTCCGCCGGTTCCGTTCTTCACCGCCGTTCCTATCGTGGAGATACCGCCCGCGTCAGTACCGTTGCTGGCGTTTTCACTGACAGCCGACGTATTTTGGACGGCATCCGTCGTGCTATCAGTGGTCGTCGTGAGACGATCCACCGTCTTTTCCACGCCGCCTGAAACATCATCCGACGTGTTCTTGACACCACCTGCGACCCCATTTGACGTGTTCTCGATACCGTCGCCAACCCTCTTGGTCGTCTCGTCTACCGTCCCAGTGGTTTTTCCCGTGCTGTCGTCCACCGTGCTCGTCGTCGTATCGACGCCGTCCGTGATCTTCCCTGTGGTATCGTCCACATCATCCGTGGCTTTGTCAGTCGTTCTATCGACCGTCTCCGTCGTCGCGTCCACGCCATTCGTGATCGTATCGGCACTCCCGTCCGCTTTGTCTGCCGTCCTATCCACTCGATCCGTGATGTTGTTCGTGGTGTCGTTCACCTCATCGGTGAGCCCATTCGTGGTATTATTGACCGGATCCGCCGTCTCATTGACCTCGTCCGTGAGTTTATCCGTCGTGTCGTCGATCGAGCCCGTCGTGTTATCCACGCCATCCGTGATCCTGTCCGTGGTGTTATCGACGCCGTCCGTGACTTTGTCAGTCGTGTTATCCACCGTGTCCGTGGTATCGTCCACTCCGTCCGTCGTGTTATTCACTCCGTCTAAGACTTTTTTCGTCGTGTCGTCGACCCTATCCGTGGTGTTATCGACACGGTCCGTGACTTTGTCAGTCGTATCTTCGATCGTATCAGTCGTATTGTCCGCGCTGTCCGTGGTGTCGTCCACCGTGTCCGTCGTATTGTCCACCCCGTCCGTGATTTTATCAGTCGTATTGTCGACCTCGTCCGTCGTGTTATTCACACCGTCTGAGACCTTTCTCGTCGTATCGTCCACGCCATCGGTGACGTTCCCGGTGGTGTCGTGTACGCGGTCAGCGACATCGTCACGAGTTTCGTTCATCCCGTCCGTGACGTTATCGACTCCGTTTCCGACTGTGTTCTTCGTCTCGTTGACCTCGTTTTCTGGGTTGTTGTCCTCACCGCTTCCCTCGGTGGTGTCGTTCACGATGGTCCCCACTCGGTGAGTCGCGTCGCCGGGTGCAACCGTTCGATTCTCGTTTGCACCCGAGTTCGGTCCAGTGCCCGCGTCGTCGTTCCCGTCATTCGCTCGGTCTCCCCCCGTCAGTAGGGAACGGAATTGGCGGCCGATCCGCTTCGGGACGTCGAACGTTATCGAGTCGGCCGTCGCCCGTTCGAACCGCATGTTCGCCCCTCGAAGGTTCGTCTTCTTCAACACCGCATCGTGAAACGCCATTCTGATGCCCGCATCGCCCCCAGTGGGCTTCACCTCTAGACAGACCGATTCGGCGTGTATCCGTTCGACTCGAACGCTAAGCGCTGTGTCGTTCGTCCGCGGACCATCACCGAGATTTCCGGCCATCGCCTCCTCGACGTCGAGACCGTGAGCGTTCTGCCGGTAGGCAGGGAAGTTCACGGTCCGAAACGTTACGTTCTGGAAGCAGCGTTTCGCATCCGAGAACGACTGTTGGGCGGATACACCCGACGTTTCACGGTGTGTACCCGCCGCCGGAGATACCGAAGCGATCACGAGACAAAGGATAACCACGAGGATGGTTCGGTGTTTCATCGAATATCACTACCTTCTATGATTATTCCTACCATGCGACCGCAGAGGAATATTTATTCCCGCATCCATGCACGGTTATTTATATCCCGTCGAATCTTCGTTGGACGTCATTCCTGGTGGCCGAAAAGGGTCGAAAAGAGGTGATACTCCGCCTTTCGGAGGTGTTCGTCCACGGTGCTCGGCGCACAGCCGAGTCGTTCCGCGATGTCCGCATGTGTCGCTCGTCGTGGGCTCTGGTAGTGACCTTGTTTGACGGCGGTTTCGAGCACCTCGTGTTGCCGATCGGTCAACCCCGAAAAGAGGTGGTCGGAATCCGGCGCATACTCCCCCGTCTGTTCGACACGGACGTCGATTTGCTTCGGTAGCTCGCGGAACGCCCGTTGTATCATCTCCTGCTTGCCGACGACGGTGGCGAGGATGTCGTTGGAGTCGGTGTACGTGAGCGGCGTATCGATGATGAGTGCATACTTCTCGACGACGTACATGAGCGTTCCCGCTGGCTCACCCGCTTCGACGTGTATGTAGATGTGAAACAGATCATCTTGCACGTCGAGTATATCGTAAGCCAAGACCGACTCGTGTGCATCCAACTCCTCGACGAGCCCGTTCGAGCTCCCACGCAGTCGATAGAGAAGCACACCGCCACCGCTGAAGAGGGAGTTGACGTGGAGGAGTTGATCCCGTTGGACGTCGGGCCGTGCAGCGATAACGTCGCCGACTGGATGGATTCCTTTCCCGTCCAGGACTAATTTGAGGGTTAGATATCTCATCATCTTCGATTCTATCACGCACTCGTTCTCGAAACGTACATAATTATTTGTTGTCTAAATTGAAGGTTCGGCAATAGGACTCGCCCAAAATGGAACTCTCCGACGATTACATCGTCGGTATTGTTTCTTCGGTGTCGGTGTCGGTGGTCTCAGGTGGTTCCCACGCGACACAGAGCGCACCGCCGAGCGTGCCGAGTATCATCCCCACGCCGAACCCTCCGAGCGCCCCGAAGATCGAGGCGATCGAAAGCAGGATGCCAGCGGCACCGAAGAACTCGGCGAACTCCGGGCGCAGTAGAGCGAAGACACCGCTCAAGAAGACGAAGACTGCGAACACTAATCCCGCAAACATGAATGTGCTCGGAACCAGCGCGAAGGTTATCGCCAGTTGTGCGGGAATGATCCCGATGACGAGTCCGGCGAGGATGACGAGGAGTGCACCCCAGAACGGCCGGTCGTGGCGCCACGACGCGAACCTCGACCGGTACGATGCGAACTGCGTTATGTGAATTGAACTCATATCGTGTGCCTCCGTTCGATCGGATCAGTTTCCTCCCGCCGCACACTGGCTCTTCGGGAAGCTAGTGGTGTTTTTCGGGTTCACGACGGTCTTCACGTGTGCTCCGGAGAGCGTGATGCTCTGTAGGAATTGGCTTTGTGCTTTGATCCTCCCGTCATCGATGACGATGGTCGGCGCCGAGAGCGAGAACGAACTCTTCATGCTGTTGGGGTCGGACAGCGTCTTCTGGTTCTCCATCTTGAGGTTCCCCTGTAGATAGGTGAACTTCTGTGTCATTCCACTGAATTTCACCGTCTTGTCCGAGGAAATCATGAGACGGACGGTGGTACCACCGCCGGGCATTCCCTTCGGGATTTCAACGTCCTTATACATTTTCAACCCCTTGATCGATCCTCGGTTGATTTTTGCAACCGCCGATGGGTACGTTCCGCACTCGCTCGAATTTTCGAGCGATGCGTACTGCGTGAACCCTTGACCCTCCAGTTGGTCGAACGTGACGGTGAATCCACCCACACCTGCTGTGGGCACTGCGATGGCTGTTCCTCCAGTCGCGATAGCGCCGACAGTGGCGGCTTGTAGCACCAACGCTGCACCGATCACGATCGCGAACTTTTTGGTATTGATTGCCATACCCGTACAAAGATAATTTAATACATTAAGGATTGGCGCGGTTTTACACGGCGATATACAAGGGGGTGGATTTTAATTCAAAATATTACTATAAATTTTATATGGTATTAAAAATATACCGATACTACTCCCCGGGCGATCGACTTCGTTGTAGCACGGGAAAAGCGAACTGCAAATCGATGGGCGAGCGGTCACCGACGAGTACCGGTGAACCGTTCGTCAGCCGACCTGCATCGCGCGTTCGACCACGTTCTCGCCGTACAGTTCCGCCAACGCATCGTGCTGGTCCGGCCGGTTCTCGTACACGTCCTGGAACACGGCGATCGGCGTCATCGCGGCTTGGTACGTGGCTTCGTCCCACATCCGGTCGTTCTCGATGTCGATCTCGACGCCGTCGATGACGACGGTCGTCGCCTGCGTCATGGCGATGGCACCCCTCCCCGCTTCCTTCGCGGCTTCGAACTCCTCCATCGAATCGACGATGTCGTCCATGCTCGGGACGTATTCGGTCATGTCCAGCAGTTCTTCGCGGAGTTCGTCCCCGTCGAGTTCCCGCTCGTCGTCGCCGACCCGAAGGCGATAGCCGTCGCCCGTCTCCGACAGTCCGACTCGATTTCCGTCGTAAAACTGTGTGTCGTCCTCCCGTTCGAGTTCGGTTCGTTGGCCGTCAACGTCGAGCAGCCATCTGCCGGTTTCCGGCGGCAAGGGTGCCTCGTTCGCCGTCACGACTTGGCCGGGGGTCAGCGACCAGATGCCGATCATTCCCTTGGCCCGGTTGGCGGTCATGCGCTCGCGGTAGCCGTCCACGTCCCGGATGTCGTCGTACGGGCCGTCGACCGCGATGAGTCCGGCGGCGCTCGCACCGCGCGACGTGTTGTGGCGCAGTTCCTCCCACTCCGGGAGGCCGCCGGTCGGCGTCATCGCGCGCATATCCTTGGTGTAATCGACCTCGCCGTCCACGAGCATGAACAGGCGTTCGAGGTTGTTGTCCGGCTTTCCTATCTCCTCGCGGAGGTCGCCCATCGCCAATTCCGCCGCCCCGCTCTCGATGATGACGGACATGGCGAGACTGCCCTCTTCGAGGCCGTGTTCGTTCTCGACGAGGGTTATGAACTCGTCGGCCTTCTTCCAGTCGTCGATGCCGCCCACTTCGGGAACCACGAACCCGTCGATGTGTTCGATGGCTCCCCGCTCGGGGTCGGCGATCTGCAGTATGTGCTGGAATCCCCGATAACGGGTTCCGGGGGCGTCCCGGTGCCAGACGATACGAGGGTGGATTTCGCCCGGGAACTCCTCCCCGTGCTCGGCCACCACTTCGACGATGTTCTTGGCACCCTCGTCGCGCATCGACGGGGCCGTCGCGTCCTCGTTGTCCGGGACCCAAACGTCGGGGGCCTGCATCCCGCGTAACTGTGCTGCGCTCCGTAGCATCTTGGCGGAGTCGTCTTCCCCCTCGACCGCCGTTGGCGAGGTGAAGAACGTCCGCACGAACGCTCGTTCGTGTCGTCGTTCCGTGGTCATATCAGTCGTCTCCCTGCTCGGAAGCGACCACCTCTTCGTCATCCTCCGAGTTAGAGGTGATGGGGGTCGATTCGTCCTCGCTGAACCCTTCCGAACCCTCGATTCGCTCGCGGGCCTCCGGGTCGAACTGCGTCTCGATGTCCTGATACCGACTGACGAACGAGAGTTCGTGGTGCGATTCCGTAGGGTGGTCGAGGTATCTGCCTTCGAGGTCGAACTGCGCCTGCTCGTCGTCCTCGGCGAGTCGTTCGAAGTCCTCGTAGACGCTGTGTGCACCCGAATGGAGCGCGAACAGCGTGATGAAGATGTACTTGTAGCCGAGGTCTCCCAGTTCCTCGAAGGTGAGCGGGTCGTCCTCCTCCGACCACGCGAACGACGAGGAGTAGTTGAACGCGAGTTTCAGATCGGGATGGGTCTCGTGGATGGTTTCGGCGTACTCGACCGCGTCCTCTCGACTCGGGTCGGGCATCTCGGGCCACACGATATCGACGCCCGCGTCGGCATAGATGCGGCCGCGTTCGAGGTGTTCCTCCCAGTCGCCGTTCGCCGACCCGTAGGCGTCGGTTCGGGCGATGATGACGGTGTCCTCGGATTGCTTCGCATCGACGGCGGCCTCGAAGCGGGCGCGGGCTTTCTCGCGGGAGACGATTTGCTTGCCCGCGATGTGGCCACAGCGTTTCGGCGTCGTCTGGTCCTCGATGTGGATGGCGGCGACACCGGCCTTTTCGTACTCGCGCACGGCCCGCCGGACGTTGTGGATGCCGCCGTAGCCCGTGTCACAGTCGGCGATAACGGGGAGGTTGGTGGCTTCGACGATGCGTTTCGCGTTCTCGACCATCTCGGTCATCGTCACCATCTCCAAGTCCGGGAAGCCGAACTGGCCGAGCACGGTCGAATAGCCGCTCATGTACGCGGCGTCGAGTCCGGCCATTTCCGCCAGTCGGGCGTCGAGGGCGTGATAGAGTCCGGGTGCGAAGACGTAGTTCTGGTCGTTCAGCATCTCTCGGAGTTCCTTTCCGGCGCGATTCTCGATGTCTCTCGTCGGTGTTTCGGGTTTCATCTGTTGTCCTGTAGGGTGGCTTCGATTCGGTCGAGTTGTGCTCGGAGCGTTCGGAGTTCGCGCGCGAGTTCCGGCAGCGTCTCCGTTCGCTCGGCGGTACGATAGCCCGTCCGTCGTCCGGTCGTCGGTCGGTACGGGGTTGGTCGGCGCTCGGTTTCGGTGATGAGCGGAACGAGCGGTGCTTCCTCTTCGGTGCGGTCGTAGCGTGTTCGGTCGGTCATATACGTCGTGTCGTTCGGTTGAATTTCGTGGGGCGAGTCGTTCTGCGAGCGGTTCCATCGCGTGCCGATGAGCGTGCTGTGTGTACGGACATGTGTTTCACTGCATTGCTGGCGAGGACAGTACCGACAATAAACATTATGATTTATAATGATAATATTCATTAATGAGGTTTAACGCCCCAAGGCCGTTCAAGGACGTATTAGTGACGCGTGGTACCACATGACGTCCCATCCCCGATTCCGGCTTCCCGTGCGCTTATCTCCGTTCGTCCCCGAGTTATCGTATGAAACGAAGGTGGGAGCGTGCGGAATAGGGTTCCCCGCCGATGGTGGCTCCTTCGGATGCTGTTGCTGTTCGCGTTCCTCGCCGGGGGTCGGGGAATTCTCGGCGGCAAAAAACTGCAGGACGTACCGTACGTCCCCGGGACGAACAACACGCTCGTGCTCGTCGCGCTCGTCGGCGCTGTCGTCCTCATCGGCGGCGTCCTCGCGTATCGAGCGGGAGCGCTGCCGGGGACGTCTTCGGCATCCGAAACCGAAGTGCACCCCCCGGATGACGGGTACAACTGTCGATACTGCGGGCGGAACTTGGAGCGCTACCGCAACCGGTGTCCCTACTGCGAAACGCGTGACCCGGTCGGCAACGAGGATTGGTAACCGAATTTTTCTGACAGGGCGTGAACGACCGGTGAGTTGTTGGGCCGTTGGGATTATGCGCGTCCCTCCCGATACACTATTTTCATGGAGAGACGACAGTTTCTCGAACGATTGGGGGGAGTAGTGGCCGGAATCGGTGTCGTCGGGGGGGTGGCCGACGGCGCGCAATCGAACGTGAACCGGAGACCGGTCATCACGTCATCGCTGATTCGGGAATGGACGCTCGAAGACGAGCGGACGGACAAAACGCCGATCAAGCAGGCGGGCACGTCGCTCGGCGATGCTTACACGAACACGCTCATTTACAGGGACGCGGAACTCGCCTCGGGCCTCGACAAGTACGTCAGCGGGAGTTTCGACGGCATCGTCGGCGCGTTCATGGCGACCCGCGTCACGTTCGACTCCCCGGTGGCGATATTCGCCCAGCCATCGCTGGTCACCGGAATCGCAAAGCGGCGGTTCGAGGAGACGTTGAGCAGCCTCGGATTCTCCGACATCCGCGAGCGCTCCGCGTCGGAGCGCGAGACGACGAACGAACAGGCCATCGCGGAGTACGAAGCCTACTACGACGCGAGCGAGTACATCACGCGACCGAACTCGCCAGCCTACGACCTTCCGTCCGTCACGTCCGACGGGCGCGTGAAGACGGTCCTCTATCTGGAGGTGTTGAAACCGGGCAAGACGCTCCTGATAACGTCGGGAATCCGCCCGACGAATCGGATGCTACGTGACGTGTTTCACCGAAACCCGAACGTGTATCGGAGGGAACTCCTCCGGTTGATGCACAGCGTGAAGTAGGGAAACGGCGAAAAGCCTGAAACCCATCGAGTTCAATACGCAAGCGATGGTCGATTCTCACACTTCTGAGCGCCGATTTCTCCCGTTCTTCCGGCGCTACACGAAGACGTGGGTTCACGCGGTGGCGACGGCGGGATTGACAGCGTTCGGCACGTTGACCTTCGTGAATCAAGGTTTCGCGCTCGTCGCCGTCGCCATCTACGTCCTCCCGCCGGTCGTGCTCTACCTTCGCGGCGGAAATCCCGGCGTCGAAGGCGGCGTCGTCTCCCCGGAGCGCGGCGACGGGGAGGCGACGAAAATCGAACCGGACGGGGATGAAGAAAGGGGCGAAGATAACGGGAAGGACGAACGCGAGCGCGAACCCGAACGGGACTCTAATCCTTCGAGAGAACCCGAACCGCCGGAAGGGTCCGAACCCTCGAACGCCCCGGCGTGGACGCGCGCGTCCACGCCGGACGTCGGACCGCTGTTCGACGCCGTCGTTACCGAAGACGGCGCGTACGCCGCCGGTGAAGGCGGCGTCGTTCTCCGCGGTCGCACCGCGGAGAACGACTGGGATTTCGTGCTCGAAGACGGACCGGGCGCGGACGGGGCCGACCTCCACGGCGTCGATGCGACGAACGACGGCGCTGCGGTCTGGGTCGCCGGGGACGGCGGCGCACTCGGTCGGGTCGAGACGGAAACCGACCGGCACACCGACTACTCGGCACCGAACGGAGTCACGGACAATTGGACGGCCGTCGCGGCCGCCGGAACGGCGGGCGACGAGACGATTCTGCTCGCCAACGGTTCCGGGCAGGTGCTCCGCGGGCGATACCGAGACGGCAACCTCGCGTGGGATGGCCCCACAAAACCCGGAAGCGGGTCGAGTCTGTGCGCCGCGACGCTGGTCGATTCGTCCGTCGGCTACCTCTGTGACACGAACGACGGCGTGTTCGAGACGACGGACGGCGGCGGGAGTTTCCGTCGAATCGGCATCGAGAACGTGGACGGCACCCTGACCGACGTGGCGGCAGTCGAGGACGCCGACGGGGCGTACGTCACGGCCGACGACGGCGTCTGCTGTCGATACGCTGATGGAACGTGGACGCCGAACCGTCTCGGGGATGCGGAACTTCGGGCGATTTCGATGGCGGACGAGTTGACCGTCGTCTGCGGTGGAAACGCCGTCTTCGAGCGGCGGAACGGAACCGGGTGGGAGCGTATCGTCGTCCCCGCGGACGGGGACCTTCTGGGCGTCGGGGTCGGGCCGAACCGTGCAGTCGCGGTCGGTTCGGAGGGAACCGTCGTCGAGCGAAGTCGGCGATGACTCACCGGAGGAACACGAGCGCGACGGCCCCCGCGACGAACGCCAATCCCGCACTCAACAGGAAGGTCGGCGACCAACCGATCCGAATCACGAGGAGGCTGGCAACCAACCCGCCGTAGATGCCGCCCCACAACTTCGCCGTGAGCATCACGGCATAGTTTTCCGAGGAGAACTCCTCGCCGTAGTACTCGCCGACGAGTCCCGGGAGGATGGAAAACGAGGGCGCTCTGAAGAACATCGTCAACCACGCGAGCGCGACGAACATCCACTGTAATCCCATCCCGCCCGAGACGACCAGCGCCGTGAGCGCGATACCACAACAGACCACCGAACCGGCGAGGGTCCGTTCCCGTCCCAAGCGGTCGGACGCGGTTCCGATGACGATGACGCCGGTCGCCTGCCCCAACGCGACCATGGACGCCGCCGCCGTCGCGGCCGTCACGGAGAGGCCGAGGTGAGTCGCGTACACGATGACCTTCTCGATGAGCACGAGACCGACGCCGTTGACGACGGCGAAGAGGACGTACAACAACCAAAACCGACGCGTTCGAATCATCGTCCGCCACGTGACGTTCGATCCGGCGGCCGAATCAGCGGCCGCCGGATCGTCGTTCGTGTCAGACCCGTCGTCTTCCGAATCGGCGACCGTGTCCGAACTGCCGTCTTCCGAATCGTCGTCCCACTCCTCCTCGGGATCGTGGATGACGAGTCCGGCGACCACACCCGCGACGCCCGCGGCGACGCCCAAAACGAACAGGGTCGGGGAGAAAGAGGTTTCGACGGCGCTCTTGATGAACGGGATGAGCAGAAAGCTCGTTCCGCTGAACGCCATGCTCACCGCACCCGTCGCCATCCCGCGGCGCGAGACGAACCAACGCGAGGGGGTGTTTATCGCGACATCGTAGGCGATGCCCATACCCGCCCCGCCGAGCGCGAACCAGAGGTAGAGCGCGGGGAGCGACGGGACGAAACTGGCACCGACGAACCCGCCGAACAGCAGGGCCGCGGCCACGAAGAACGGGAGTCGAGGGCCGTAACGATCACGGATCCATCCGGCGGGGAACGCGGTGAGCGTCTCCGCGACCACCAACACCGAGAATATCGCCCCGAGTTCCGTCCCGGAGGCCGAGGCGTGTGCTCCTAACGCGCCGCGAATCGCTGGCCACGAGAACTGATACGTTCCGGCAGTTCCGACGGCGAGGACTGCGGCGACGATGTACCACCACCGTGCGGAGCGAAAACGACCACCCACCATCCCAGAGTAGCTACTCGATACGTCACCACACAAAATATACTCGGCGGTTGAACTGTCTCCGCTGGGTCCTGTCCCCGACAAACCGTCGAATACAGAGCTAAGTCGATGTGGTGCCAGTAGGTCTCATGAGCCTCGAAACCCTGTTCCGAGTGTTCGTGGCCGGCGTTCTCGTCGTCGCGCCGACGGTACTGTTTCTCGGTCTGTGGCGGGGGATGATGGCACTCCGCGACGGCGACCTCGTCAACCGGACGATGAACGGCGATTTCGGACCGATACCCGAATCGCCGATAACGGCCGCCATGTTCGGATACGGTGGCGTACAACGGTCCCGAACGACCAGTTCGACGGCCGGAGGACAAGTACGATGTGGACAGTGCGGTGCGGTGAATCCCGAGTACGCCGACTACTGCGGAAACTGTCTGGACGAACTGGGTTGATCGGGCCGAACAGTTACGATTCGTCGGTTCCTCGTCTCACGAAATGACTGCCCGGTCCTCCATCGGCTTTCGCTCGTTGACCGACGAGATCGACCACGATTGTTGCGTCACCGGAACCGTGCCGGACTGGCTCTCGGGCACGCTGATTCGAAACGGTCCCGGCGCGTTCGAGATGGCCGGGTCGTCGGTGGATCACTGGTTCGACGGGTTGGCGATGCTCCACGCGTTCACCTTCGGCGACGGCGTCACCTACCGAAACCGATTCGTCCGCAGCGACGCCTACCGATCCGCCCGAAACGGAAACTTCGAGAGCGGGTTTGCGACGGGGAACACGACGCTCCGCGACCGCCTGAGGGCGTTTCTCTTCGAGAAACCGTACGACAACGCGAACATCATCGCCGAACGGATCGGTGACGACTATCTCGCACTGACGGAACTGCCGCGCTGGGTCGCGTTCGACCCGGACACGCTCGAAACGCTCGGTCACGTCCAGTATGACGGGCCGGAACCCGCCGGAAACCTCGCCTGTGCCCACCTGAAACGCGACCCGATAACGGACGAACTCGTGAACTTCGAGACCTCGTTCGGACGGAACTGCCACTATCACGTCCACTCGATACCCTCGGCGACCGACCGCGAGCACATCTGCTCGATTCCCGTGGACGAACCGGCGTACATGCACAGTTTCGCGCTGACGCCGAACTACGTCGTCCTCACCGAGTTCCCGTTCGTGGTGAACCCGCTCGACTTCATCAAGCCGGGCGCACAGGGTCCGTTCATCGAGAATTTCACGTGGAAACCGGAACGCGGCACGCGCTTTTTCGTCATCGACCGCCGACGCGGGGCCGTCGTCGCTGCACCGCGGACGGAGGCGTTTTTCGGTTTCCATCACGCCAACGCCTACGAGGACGACGGCGAAATCGTCCTCGACCTCGAAACCGTGCCGGATGCGACCGCCATCGAGGTGTTGTACCTCGACAATCTTCGAGACGGTAATTTCGGCGGGTTGAGCGGCCGGTTGGAGCGATTTCGTGTCGATCCCAAATCGGAATCCGTCGAGCGCGAGCGGATGTACGACGGGACGGCGCTCCCGACGACGTCGCCCGACCGCTGGTGTCGAAAACACCGATACGTCTACGCGCAATCGCCCGACCCACAGATGACGACGTGGCCCGAGGCTATCGCGAAGATAGACACCGAGACGCACCGGGCGGTGGAGTTCGCGGACGAGGGGAGTTATCTCGGCGAACCGATTTTCGTTCCCAACCCGGACGGCGAGCGGACGGACGATGGCGTCATCCTGACGCCCTCGCTCGACCCCGAAACCGAACGGTCGTCGCTGATCGTCGTGGACGGCGAGTCGCTCGCCGAACTCGCGCGGGCAGCGTCCCGCACCCGATTCCGTTCGACTTCCACGGTCGATTTTTCCCCGAACTGACCGGCTAACGGTCACTCGGAGCGTTCCGAGCGCTCCGAGCGTTCCGAGCGCTCCGAGCGTTCCGACCGGCCGCGTCGGTCGCGCCGTTCGCTCGCGATTCGAAACCCGTCGGTGTCCTCTCGTCCGGCGATTTCCCGCTGCGGGACGGGGATTTTGATCCCTTCGCGGTCGAACGCCGTCTTCACCGACGCGATGACATCGGTCGTCGCGCGCCATCGGCGACGACTGCTCGGTCGGTCGATCCAGAACCGGAGTTCGAGCAGGACCGCCGACTCCCCGAACCCCGTCAGCACGGCGTCCGGTTGCGGGACGTTCAACACCACCCGTGAGTTCTCCATCGTCTCCTTCGCGATGTCGATGGCGCGATTCGGGTCCGAACCGTAGTCGATGCCGACTTCGACCTCCAACCTGAGCCGTCCCTTTCGGTTGTAGTTGACGAGCGTGTTCGACCCGACGAGGTCGTTCGGGAGGATCACGTACTTCCCCGAAAACGTCTCGATTCGCGTCGAAAACAGCGTGATGTCGGTGACGATGCCGTCGGTCCTCGTCCCGTCTTCCAGCGGCACCTGAATCCAGTCCCCTATCTCGAACGGCCGCGAGAACATGAGCGTGAACCCGGCGATGAGGGCACTCAGCGTTTCGTTCGCGGCGAGGCCGATGATGATGCCGAGGAACCCCGCACCGATGAGGAACGCACGGACGTCCACCCGCCAGACGCTCAGCAACAACAGCGCGGCGAGGAGGTACACGCCGACCTCGGTGAGGCGGGAGAAGACCTCGCCCTGATGTCCCGTGAGTTGGCCGGTTTCCGTGGTAAATCGATCCACGGCCCGGACGAGCATGCCCGATCCGATGTAGGCCGCCGCGACGACGCCGACCGTGATGAGGACGCGGATACCGGTGGACCGTAGGTCGACGTTCGGCGCGTTCGGTCGCGCGCTCGGCCAGAGCGACAACGCATACTGGCCGATGAGGAGCGCGACGATGCCGCTCACGACGAGGAGAAAGACGTCCACCGCGCGTGGGTCGGTTCGACGCTTCAATCTGGGGGCGATTCGCCAGAGAACCCACACGGCGAAGACGAGAACCACCAGTAGAAACGTCGATTGCAGGACCCTGGCTCCCGGGATGGGAAGCAACGGAACGGGTCGGGGCGAGTCGAGGGACAGCGGTGTCATGGCGAATCTCCGATTGGTCGCTTTCTCCGTACCGCGAAAACGAACCACAGAATCCGGACAATCGCTCTCTGCTTCAGTGTATCGGGTGGAATCGGCGCTCTCGCCGCGACGTTCACTCCGCGCTCGAATTTCCCATCGTCTGGACGGTCCACTCCTCGGAATCGCGCAGGTAGTTCGGGATTTCCTCGTCGTCCAATTTCTCGTGGATGTGGATGGTGTCGTCCTCGACCGCGCCGCGTCCGAGGTCGATGAACAGCCGTTGGAGACCGTTTCGCCACTCCGCGTCCACCAACTGATGCCAACACGACTCGAAGGCGTCCTGTTCGGTTTGGCTGGGACCGCCGCTCTCGCGGGCGATTTCGAGACAGCACTCCGGACAGTTACAGACGGAGACGGGTTTCGTGAGGGCGTGAATGTGGCCGTCGAAGGTGACGACCGGCGCTTGTCGCTCCATCTGTCCGTGGCGTTCACACGTCGCGTCATCCGGTTCCGTGCCGATGTAAATCGGGCGTCTGTTCTGTGACATGGGTCGGATGAAAAGGGTCATCGGTTGACAGGAGTATCAAGCTACTGGCGGCGATCAATTTATCAGAGGGACGAGGTGGCGCACAGAAAGCTCATATAGGGGCCGTAATAATCGGCACAACTGACATGCCCTTCCAGCGTCCGACTCGGCGGCAGTTCCTCGCCGGTCTCGGTGCCGGTGGAGTGACCGCCATTTCCGGGTGTGCTTCCTCCAGTTCGACACCCGCGACCGCGGCGCTCGATTGGCCATCGGACGAGTGGCCGGTCGCCCACGGGACGCCGACGAACACGGGCTACACCCGCTCGAAGAGCGCACCGCGAACCGACCCCACGATGGAAGAGTGGCAACTGTGGGACATGGAGGAGTGGCAGGTGAGCGAGGACTCCGTTCGATACAGAACGACGAGCAGTCCGGTCGTCGCGAACGGGACGCTGTTCGTCGCCACGGGACTCCCCGGCGGACACAGCGCTGACGAGAACGGTGTCGTTCTCGCCCTCGACGCAGCGAGGGGGAAGATTCAGTGGTCCGCGACCCTCCCGAAAGGAGGGTCGGGAACACCGGCCGTCGCCGACGGACTCGTTATCGTCGGTTCGAACGACCGCGCGCTGACCGCGTTCGACACCGCGTCCGGTTCGGTTCGATGGCGAACCACGACGAGCGCACCGGTCGGGACACCGGCCGTCGCTGGCGACCACGTCTACGTCGGCGACGGACACGGGTCGGTTCACGCCTTCAGGCGGACTGACGGGAAACTTCGGTGGCGGTACGGACAGAGAACGCTCGACTCGCTGGGGTCGTTCCTCTCCGACAAAACGTGGGAGATACGCGCCAAACCGGCCGTCACGGACGACACCGTCTACGTCACCACGGGTATCGGACAGCACGGTAAGTCGGTTATCGACCGCACCAACTTGCTTGCGCTCTCCCGCGACGATGGCAGCGAACGCTGGCGGTACGAGTACGCGCGGGACGGCTACACTTACAGACCGCCGCGTGCGCCCGTCGTCGCGGACGGGACGGTTTTCGTCTCCGACTCTGCGCTCCACGCCGTGGACTCGTCGGACGGATCGAAACAATGGCAGTTCACGTTCGGCTACAGGCGAAGCGTGAGCGCACCGGCGGTCCACGACGGAACCGTCTACATCGGCGCGAAGAATGTGTACGCCCTCTCCGCTGAGGACGGGACCGAACAGTGGCGCTTCGTGAACCGGGCACCCATTTCGAGCATGGGGTCCCATCGTGCACCGATGGTGAGCGCACCGGCAGTTACCGACGAAACGGTGTACATCGGCGCTGGCGCGCTCGATTCGTCGTCCGGCGAGAAGTTGTGGGGCGACCTCGGGAATCAGGAGGACAGCGAATACTTCGCCTCCCACATCGACCAAAACGCGACCCTCGAAGGTCCCGCAATCGCAGGTGAGACGGTGTTCATGGCGACGGAATACGGGAGCGTCATCCGGGCAACGGAGGGAAGCGAATGAAGCGCCGCGCGTTCCTCGCGGCGGGAGGAATTGCCCTCGGTGCTGGTTGCTCCGGTCTGATGGACGACTCGAAGGGGAAGAAATCGAAGCCACCGGCCGAGTGTGCCATCGACCCGGACGTAACCCCCGGAACGCCGGGATGGCCGAGCGTATCTGGTGGACCGAGAAACACGCGGTCGGTGCCCTCCGAAGGCGTTCCGACGCCACCATTGGAACTCGATTGGACGTTCACGACGGGCGAACACATGGCCGCCCCGGAACCCGTCGTCGCGAACGGAACCGTCTACGCGACCAACTACGACGACGACGTTCACGCCGTGGACGCGGAGACGGGGGAGCATCGCTGGCGAGTGACCGTTCCGGTGGATTCGCGGGTGGCGGTCGCCGGAAATCGGCTGTTCATCGTGAGCGACCAGTCGCTTCGTGCGCTCGATACGAGAGACGGTGGGACGGTGTGGTCGACCGAATTGACCGCCGAACCGGGCATTTTCTCGACCGAGATACAGGTGACCGAGGATACGGTGTTCGTCTACGGAGGGCTATTCCTCTCCGCATTCGACGTGAAGACGGGGAAGCGACGGTGGGAGTTCTCCACGGGACTCGAAACCGAGGGATGTCCCGCAATCGCCGACGGCGTCGTGTACGTCGGGAGCGACGATACCTACGTCTACGCGCTGGACGCCGCCACTGGCGAGCGTCAATGGCGGTACAAAACCGACGACAGCGTCTCCTGTGACACCCCAGTCGCTGATGGCGTCGTCTACGCCGGGTCGGAAGACGGGAACGTGTACGCCCTCAATGCGAAGACGGGGAAAAAACGCTGGAAACGTCGGGTCGGAAGCGTCGAAACCATCGCCCTGGACGGCGGGCACGTTTACGTGGGGAGCGGACGGAGTGACACCTCGACACTGCAGGCGTTTACGGCGGAAACGGGGACCGAATGCTGGTCGTCGGACGAGAGCGACTTTGGATACATGGAAACCATCGCCGCGAGTTCGGACGGGATTTACCTTCCAACCGGGTCTTTCAGCAACAGAGACGCGCTCGGCGTGTTGAATCCCCAGACGGGCGAACGCGTGTGGCGAGACGAGGGATCCGGTATGATATTCCAAGGCGGCCTGGCCGTCGCCGACGGTGCAGTGTATATCGGCGGGTGGGACGACGACAACGTGTTGGTCGTCGCCCGATTCGTCCCGAAGAACTAATCCTCGGTCCGGTCGCGCAGTTCCGTCCGGCGAATCTTTCCGGTCACCGTTTTCGGCAGTTCGTCCACGAACTCGACCTCCCTGGGATACTCGTGGGCGGACAGTTCCTGTTTGACGTGGTTCTGAATGTCCTCGACGAGTTCGTCCGACGGGTCCGCGCTCGCGCTCGGGACGACGTAGGCCTTGACGATGTTGCCGCGTTCGCGGTGGGGTTTAGGAACAACCGCGGCCTCCGCGACGGCGGGGTGTTCGCCGAGCGAACTCTCGACCTCGAAGGGGCCGATGCGGTAGCCCGCGCTCAGGATGACGTCGTCGGCGCGTCCCTCGAACCAGAAGTAGCCGTCCTCGTCCAGATGACCGAGGTCGCCGGAGAGGTACCAGTCATTGACGAAGCAATTCGCAGTTTTATCGGGCTTGTTCCAGTACTCCGCGAAGAAACACGGGTAGTTCCCGCGTTCGGCGATTTCTCCCGTCTCGCCGGGTTCCAGCGGTTCGCCGGTCTCCGGGTCCACGACGGCGGCCTCGATGCCCGGTAACGGTTTCCCCATGCTCCCCGGTCGAACCTCCATCGTCGGGTAGTTGTTGATGATCATGTTGCCCGTCTCGGTCTGGCCGTAGGTGTCGTGGATAGTGACGCCGAGCGTGTCCTCGCCCCACGTGACCACGCCCGCCGACAGCGGTTCGCCGATGGAGAGCGCGTGACGGAGGTCGAGGTCCACGCCCTCCAGCATGGACTCGTTCTCGCGGAGCATGCGGTAGGCCGTCGGGACGCTGAACAGCACCGAGATGGGGAACTCGTCCAGCAGGTCCGCCCACGCTTCGGGGTCGAACTCTCCCTCGTAGGTGAACTGGGTCGCCCCCCAGAACCACGCGCCGAGCGTGTTGATGGGCCCGGTCAGCCACCCCAAGTCGCCCGTGGACCAGTAGCAGTCCCCGGGTTGCAAATCGACGGCGAACTTCTGTGTCGCGGCGACGCCCGCGACCCAACGGTGTTTGTGGAGAACGCCCTTCGCCAGTCCCGTCGTGCCGCTCGTGTAGTAGAGCAACGCGTTGTCCTCGCCGCCCGTCTCGGCCGTCTCGAACTCCTTGCTCGCGTCCGCCATCGCGGAGTGGTAATCGATGTCGTCCCGTTGCGTCCCGGTTCGCTGCTCGCCGATGACGATGACGTGTTCGACCGACGGCGCGTCTTCGAGCGCCTTGTCCATCGTGTCCCTGTTTTCCGGCGTGGTGATGACCACCTTCGCATCGCAGTCGTCCAACCGATAGGCGATGCCGTCCGGACCGAACCGTTCGTTGATGCCGCCCCAGACGCCGCCCGCCTTGAGCGTCCCGATGAGTGCGACGTAGTGCTCCGGAATCCGCGGCAGGTAGGAGAACACGCGGTCGCCCGAATCGATGTGCTCCGAGAGGACGTTCGCGAAACGGTTCGATCGCTCCGCGAGTTGCCAGAACGTGAGCGTTTCGCGCTCCCCGTTCTTGCCCGCGTAGTACAGCGCGACCTTCCCCCGGTCGTTCGCGTGGCGGTCACAAACCTCGTGCGCGATGTTCAACCGTTCGGGCGCGTTCCAGTCGGCGTCCGCATAGATGTCGTCCCACTCGAACGTTTCCCGCTCGCTGTCATAATCGTGCAGATTGTGACCAGTCATCACGACGTATGTCGTAGACTGCACGTATAATCGTTATTCATATCCGCGGTCATGTCGCCGTCGGATTCCTTGCGGTTACTCTCGCACGGGGATTGTGCGTGGAGAGCCGCCCCCTCTAAAAGAGGGTGAAAACGAAACCAGAGAAAGAATGCCGATACTGATGGTAATCCGTGTGAATGAATCCCTCTGAGTCGTCACCCCCGTCATCGGAACCACCTCCTGGCGAGGACGAAGAGCCCTATCGAACTACCTCGCTCGTCGTCGATACCACGGACTCCGTCACTCGACTTCTCTCGGTTCTCGCGGACGAGGAACCACGTCTCATCATCTACGCGCTCTTCCGAAAGGAGAAAACGACGGTCCCGCTGACGGAAATCACCCAAATGGTCGCGGCGGCGGTTGACGGCGATACCGAATCGGTCCGTGAACGGATAGTTCGCGTACATCTCCCGAACCTCGGCTTTCTCGGGATCGTCGATTACGACCTCGCCGGGGACCCGCGCGTGTGGCTCTCGGAGAACGTGGACATCGTGAACAAACGGTTGCTCCACGACGTCGTCGAACGAATCGAGCGATACGAATGTTCATAAATGGGTTCAACCGGAGCCCAATAGTAGATGGTAGTTGACTGCAAACCCGTAATCGGTGACGGAGAGTGTCGCATTCAGGGAGCATGTTTGAATGAGTACGATCGTTGAATTCACCCTACCGACGGACGAGTTCGTCCTCGCCGAGACGTTCCGTGCGGTTCCATCCGCCACGTTCGAAATCATCCGATTGGTGGCACACGACGTAGACCGCGCGTTTCCGTACCTCTGGGTGTCGAACAACGATATGGAAACCGTCGACGAGGCGCTCGCCACCGACCCGAGCACGGAGAACCTGGAACTGGTGTCCACGTTCGACGGGACGAGCCTGTATCGGATGGACTGGATCGACGCCATCGAAGTCATGATTCAAATCCTCGTTGAAGAAGACGGTGCGATCCTCAACGCCAACGGGACGAACGAGCGCTGGAAGATGCGGGCGCTGTTTCCGGACAGGGACGCGTTCTCACGCACGCACGACCATTGCAAGGAGCGGGAACTGACGATGACGATCGACCGCATCTACCCGCTCACCGATTTTCCGCACGGTCAGTTCGGTTTGACGAAAGAACAGTATGCGGTGTTGGCCCTCGCCACGAAACGCGGGTATTTCGACGTTCCACGTACCAGTTCGATGGCCGACCTCGCGGACGAACTCGGCATCAGCCAACAGGCGGTGTCGGAGCGGCTTCGGCGCGCCCACGACACGTTAGTCCGTGGGGCGCTCGCGGTCGGTCCGGAGATCACGACAGAGCCGGAAATCGGTCGGTCGAGACGTTAGATCGGGATCGAATTCCCGATGAGTTGGTCGTGTGCACGTCGGATCCGCTCCGACACTGCCTGGTGTGAAACCCCGATTCTGTCGGCCAGTTCGCCGACCGTGATCCCGCGTGGAATGTCGTAGTAACCGTGCTCGAACGCCAGTTGCAACACTTCCAACTGCTCTTCGCTGAAGTCGATCTGCTCCCCGGAAACGCCGTCCAGTTGCTGAAGCCGCCGAATCTCCATCGAGATACCACGGTCAGTACACCGATGATACAGCCTCGATGCCATCTCTCGGGTGGTGGTTCGGAGCCGAAACGTCCAGTGCTGTTTCGTGCCGGAGACCTGACTGATGACGACATCGTCTTCGAGAATCGTCTCGAAGACGGACCGCGGCGTCGATGTCCAGTTGACGGCAAAGAGCGTCGAATGCGAGTTCGAGACGATCGTTTTCACCGAAGTGAGGGTCGGATCCGTTCGGAGCACGTCGGCGACGTCTCGGTCGCTTTTCACGCGGATGAGCGGCGGGCCTGTTTCGGATCGATACGAGATCGTGGGAAGGAGTTCGAACCGGGCCTCCGGGACCGATACGAACGTCTCTTCCAGGGCGAAGTCCGCGACGGGAACCGCCACTTCGACGAGCGTGTTCATGTGGAGTAACGTCCAGCCAGCACCCAGTGGCTTTCACTCGTATATACAAGTCATTTATATCCCCATCAGTAGGCGTATTCCAACGACCGATCGGTCCGATTTCGAGCAAAAGTCTATTAGCCCTTCTACCCGTGCGTAGCCCAACGATGTCTGAACCGTTCCGTTCGGACGATAGCGCTTCGGCAACCACCTCACTCGTCGAAACGGAAGCGGGGGAGGAAGCCGCCTTTTTCAAGCATATCGTCGAGACGCGCTCGATGCGGTGGTGACGGTATCCGGAGACGGGACCATCCTGTTCGCAAACGAGGCTGCCGGTCGAATGTTCGGCTACGACGTGGACACGCTCCTCGGAGAGTCGATACGGATGCTGTTTCCGGAACGCTACCGCCAAGAGTATTTTGCGGAGTTCCGTGAGCAAGTCGAGGATGCCGACACGTCCACCGAATACACCGGCCTCGAACGAATCGGAGTCCGCCGGACCGGCGAGGAGTTTTCCATGTCGTTTTCCTTCCGTCGGCACCGATATCACGACCGGACGCTGTTTACCACGACACTGCGCGATATCACCGACAGAAAGCGTCAGCAGAACGAACTCGAAACCGCGACCGAGAAGTATCGAACGCTGGTCGAGGCCGCACCCGACGCGATCTTCCTCGCCGACGTAGAGACGGGAGAGATCCTGGAAGCGAACCGAGCGGCCGCCGAACTCCTCGACCGACCGATAGAGGAACTCGTCGGAATGCACCAGTCCGATCTCCATCCGGAAGGGGAGTTGGAGCGATACAAGAACCTCTTCGGTCGAAGACACGAACTCGACGAATCGATCCCCGACGATCACAACATGTCCGTGATCGATTCGAACGGGAATCGAATCCCCATCGACATCAACTCGACCAGTACCGAACTGAACGGTCGCCGGGTCGCACAGGGGATCTTTCACGACATCAGCAACCGGAAACGACGTGAAGAAGCCCTCAGTTCGCTTCACGAGACGACACACGAGATGCTCGGAACGTCGTCGCCCAAACTCATCTGCCAGCACGCAGTGGAAACTGCCGTCGACGTGCTCGACCTGCCCGCTTCCGGTATCTATCTCCATTCGGAAGACGGGGACGTACTCGAACCCGAGGTGCTGACCGACACGGTCGAGGAGTTGTTGAACGACGCGGTGCCGACGTACGCGCTCGACGACAACCTCGTCGGAACGGTCTTCGAGACGGGTGAACCGCGGGTTATCTCCGACTTCCAGACGACGCCGAACGTGGCACAGCGGGATACGCCGATGCGAAGCGCCATCATTACACCGTTAGGCGAACACGGAGTGTTCATCACGGCGTCCCCGTCGCCGCGGGATTTCGACCGAATCGACTTCGACCTGATGCGTGTGCTGGCGGCGAACACCGAAGCCGCCTTGACCCGCGCGGGACGCGAGCGCGACGTCGCCCGCCAGCGCGACGAGTTGACGACGCTGAACCGGATCAACGCCATCGTTCGGGATATCAACCAAGCGCTCGTGGCCGCACCGTCACGCGAAGAGATCGAACGAACCGTCTGCGAGCGACTGGCCGCTTCGGATGCTTATCACGGTGCGTTCATCGCTATGGGGTCGTCTACCGAAGAAGGGATGTTCGTCCAAACGGCCGCCGGAATCGACGACGACTATCTAGACGCGATGCCGGAGAACACCGCGGAGAGCGGACAGGGACCCGCCGCACTCGCGCTTCGGACAGGGGAACTCCAGATCGTGGAAGACGTGAAGTCGGATCCCTTATTCCCGCCGTCCCTTCGGAGTGCTGCGCTCGACCAAGGATACAACGCTGCAGCCTACATTCCGATCGTCTATGGGGAGACCACGTACGGGGTATTGACCCTCTATACCGACGATCCGGCCGTCGTGGGCGAGCGCGAGCGGGACGTTTTCAGCGAGTTGGGGGAAACCATCGGTCACGCCATCAACGCGGTCGAAAGCAAGCGACTCCTCTACTCAGATCGTGTCGTCGAACTCGAATTCTCGCTCACGAACACGGAGTCGTTTTTCGTCACGACGTCCGACGAGTTGGAGTGTTCGCTCGACCTCGATGGGGTGGTTCCGTCGAGCGACGGCACGTACATCTTCTACGTTACCGCGAGCGGCGTTTCGCCGGAGCGGATACTCGAACGGGCGTCCGAATCATCTGTCGTCGAACGTGCTCGCCTCGTTCAAGAACGGGACGAGGAAGCCATGCTGGAGGTCGCGTTTCACCGTACGGCGACGATCGCGCAAGCGCTCATCGAACGCGGCGCGTACGTCCAGCGCGGGTCGATAACGGACGGTGAGGGAAGCATCGTCGTCGAAGTGCCGGGGAACACCCGCATCCGTCCGTTCTTGGACGCAGTCGAGTCGGTGTACTCCGAAGGGAACCTGCTCTCGAAGCAGTCCCGCGAGCGACCGTTTCACTCGACGTCCGGCTTTTATCACGAACTCAGCGAGACGCTCACCGAGCGACAGGCGGAAATTCTCCACGCAGCGTATCTCGCGGGATACTTCGACTATCCCCGTGCGAGTTCCGGCAAGGAGTTGGCCGAAACGCTGGACATCTCCTCACCGACGTTCCATCAACACCTCCAAGCGGCCGAGCGGAAGTTCCTCACGCTGCTGTTCGCGGGACAGTCAGGTATCGTCTGAGTTCGATACCTCAGTATTGAGGCAAAGGACTGGTACCGACAGAACAGTTCGTAAGAGATGATGAGCGACTCGGAGCAACCAAACGACACCCATTTAGACACGAGTCGAAACCATCCGGAAGAGGAGTGTGACAGTTCGCTCCCCACCGGAACCGTGGAGCGAATTCTCTCGGACCAACAGCGACGTGTACTCTGTGAGTATCTCTCGAACAACGGGATCGCCTCGGTGGACGAACTTATCGATCTACTTGCGGACGAGGGGTGTAGCGACGAAACGGCGTTGATTCGGCTTCACCACATTCATCTCCCGATGTTGGAGGACTGTGGAATCCTGGCCTACGAAGCGCGAAGTGAGACCGTCCGGTACTGGGGCCACGAGGAAGTCGAACGGAGAATGGACCTCTGCCGGACCATCTCGTCCGCGTTGGACGAAGGGAAGAGCAGTCCCAAAACCCGAACGTAATCGAACGGTACGGCCGTCGGAATCGCTGGCGTCTTTTCCAAACCGCTCGCCCTCGTAGTGGTTACTCGGTACCGGCACCCATTCCCACGCAGATGGGACAACCATTCGATAATTTTCGGGCGGAAAGGAAGGATTTGGGGCCTCTGTTCACGCCGAAGGTACCATATCAATTCGAATAACGACATACGTGAGAATGGCGTGCCCTCTTTGGGGTGGAAACGTATGTCAATGGACGCGGTCGTATACCAAGGACCGCACGACGTAGAAGTCGAAGAAGTAGACGAACCTGAAATCGAACACCCGAACGATGTCGTCATCGACATCACGACGAGCGCCATCTGCGGGTCGGACCTCCACATGTACGAGGGACGAACGGACGCCGACCCCGGCATCGTCTTCGGCCACGAGAACATGGGTATCGTGGACGAGGTGGGCGACGGCGTAACGACGCTCGAAGAGGGGGACCGCGTCGTCCTCCCGTTCAACGTCGCCTGTGGTGTGTGTAAGAACTGTGAGAACGGCTATACGGGGTTCTGCCTGAACGTGAATCCCGGCTTCGCCGGTGGGGCGTACGGATACGTCGCAATGGGGCCGTATAAGGGTGGACAAGCGGAGAGGCTCCGCGTGCCGTTCGCGGACTTCAACGCGCTCAAACTCCCGGAAGGGACCGAACACGAGGATTCGTTCATCCTGCTCGCGGACATCTTCCCGACGGGGTGGCACGGGACCGAACTGGCGAACCTCCAACCCGGCGAATCGGTCGCCATCTTCGGTGCTGGCCCGGTCGGACTGATGGCCGCCTACAGCGCGAAGATCAAGGGCGCGGCGGAGATATACGTGGTCGACAGGGTCGACAGTCGACTCGAACTCGCCGAGAAGCACTGTGATGCGACGCCCATCAACTTCGAGGAGAGCGACCCGGTCGAGCAGATCAAGAACATCCACGGCGGCGGCGTGGACAAAGGCGTTGACGCGGTCGGATACCAAGCCGTGGACCCCGACACCGACGTTGGCGACGACGCCTACGACCCGGCACGGGAGAATCCCGCAGTGGTTCTCAACCAACTGATTCAGGTCGTCCGGGCGACCGGACAACTCGGCGTCCCCGGCCTGTACGTTCCCTCGGACCCCGGAGCACCGGACGAGATGGCCGCACAGGGCCGTCTCGGCATCGACTTCGGGAAGTTCTTCGAGAAGGGCCTCAAGGTCGGGACCGGACAGTGTAACGTCAAGGAGTACAACCGCCAACTCCGCGACCTCATCATTCAGGGCCGCGCCGACCCGAGTTTCGTCGTCTCACACCGCGTCGAACTCGATGACGCGCCCGAGATGTACGAGCGATTCGACAGCCGTGAAGAAGGCGTGACGAAAGTGTTGCTCGAACCCTGAACTAACTCGATTCTCGCTTTTTTGGTGTCGCGAGGAATACATCATTCAACTACTGTGCTGAGCCACGTTGTCCTCCGTAAGAGTTCCCGCGTCGAGTGGGATCATGAGGATCATTCATGCGGAATTTCATCATCATTGATCGGTTTAGTCGTGTCGACGGACGACGCTACGTCGTCCGTCGTGACTGTGACGCGATACCGTTCGGAAGGTTTGACCGGGTGTTTGAGATTTTCCACGGATGATTTGGCGGACTTTTCCGTCCCCGAGTCCATCGTCCAGTGGTACTTTTTGCAGTACCGTCGTTGACCAGTTTTCGATTTGTAGCTGTCTGTTAACCCGGTATCGCCGTTGGTCCTTGATCGAGATGAAGTAAATTTCCGATTGAGGATTTGAGTGTGAGAGATAGCCCGAACCGGCATGAAGGATGTCGAGCGGAAGTCATGCACAGATCCCACATCGGTGAAGGAACCAGTAGATTTACTCGCATCGATATGGGATTCAAATCCAAATCCAAATGACTCGGAAACGAACGCTCGTCATCGGACTTCTCGTTGCAGGGGTACTGTTCGTCGGCGGTGCAGGTGTCGTTTTCCTCCAAGTGAACGCGGCTCATTCAGCCGTATCGACGACCGGAACCATCCAATCGGCTCAGGTCGACAAATACACACCAGTCAAACGGCGGCCCGTTATCGGGAACACCCAGTACCGGGCGAACGTCACGTACACATACTCCGTACAGGGGAAGAAATATACCAGTAATCGCGTGTTTCCCGGACACTACACTGCCTACGCAACCGAGAAACCCATCGCTAAGGTCGCAAATACGTATCACCACGGGGAACCAGTTACGGTCTATTACAGTCCTTCGAACCCGTCGGCATCGTATCTCGTAAAGCGGTACGCGTTTGTACCGGGATTCCTCGCGATGGTTATCGCGCCGTACATCGCTGCTGTTCTCCTCACCCCCGGCTTCGGGTGGATGGATATCGTCCGGCAAATAGTTCGACAGTCATTGAACGACTTGAGACGTACATCGACCTCGGAATTGAGTCGTCCCGGAGACGTGAACGGCATAACGGGTTGAACGATGACCAACTATTCGGCACCGACAGAACGTCGAATTTGCTCTCTCTGAGCGGATGGTTGGAGTGGACGACGTGGACCGCCGCGACGGTAATCGCGCTCGCCGTTGTCGGCTTGTACGTACTGCTCTCCGGCTCGGCGTATAGTCGTATGGCCTATCTGGTCGCTTTTCTTGTTGTCGTCATAACGGTCGTACGAATGGGTTTCCGTCATCAGTTCTCTTGACTCACCTGTGTAGTATTCTCGGCGCTTCGAGCCAACACGCCGCTTCGGAGGGGGCGACGGGACCAAATTGTCCTAATTTCGAGGTCTGAATTGTTACTGACTCGGTCCCGAAGCCCCGACACGTGCGTTTGCCCGGTTATGAACACGACCCGGTCGTATCCGTTGGCTGTGGCCACTTCGCGCGCTCGTTCCAACATCGCTGCGTTCCGCTCATTGACCGTCGTATAGAGCGACCACAGGATGGCGATTCCTGCCAGTACGAGCGTCGGGAATGACCCGATGGTAATCTGTGCGAGGAAGAAAAAGAGGAAAGTCGGAATGCTGAGTGCGGCCGCAAGGCGCTGTGAGAGTTGTGCGCTCGCTCGAACGACCGCATAGGTGACGATTACGACACCGACGGTCGTTCCCGTTCGTACCGGTGAAAAGACGAAAGCCACTGCGAGGAGCGCGATCCAGTTTAAGGCGATGGTTAAGATGCCGCCAGGAAAGAGGAAAATGGATGCGTGTGGGTCGATATCATGTATCGGAATATTTGTTTCTTCGCCGAGTGTTCGTGCTGCTCCCGCTTCCGATGGGAGTGTCGTGCGTGAGATGAGAGCGGATATCGGAAAAAAGAGTAGCGCATAAATCATGAACCCGGTCACGACGAGCGGCCGCTGGAGGAACGCAGTAACCCACTCTACCGCAGTTAGACGACGTTCAGGATATTCGATAAACACCGCGTCGGAATCCGTTTCTGTTACTCGTTTTTCGAGCTCCCGATGAACGATAGAAACCCGATCAGCATGTAGTACAGCGAATAAATCGAGTTGGAGAGCCATGTTCGCTACTATCACTCTATGCTTGTGAATGTACTGAGATTGTTATTTTAATCTATCTCTACTTTCTTCGAAGAATTATATCTGAATATAAATCTAATAGATATTTTATAATAATTTAATTTTTATTAACTTAAATTATTTATTTGTGCAATAGATAATAACCATACGAACAAGCGGCGTCGAAACATCCTCAAACTAATCGGAGCGGGAGCAACCACGGTCCTCTCGTTCGGAGCTGTCGGAAGCGCAGCGGCAGCTAGCGGGGATCAACAGAAGTCCTCTCCGTTCACGCAGGAGCAGCTCTCGAAGATGCACGCCGCCCTCCAAAAGAAGGCCAACGAGAATCTCGCAGAATCGAGTGGGGAAGTTACCACAGAAGGTATTCCGGGCTGGATTCCCGGTCTCCCGTCCGCGATTCCATTCACTTGGTGTTTGAAGAACATCCCGTTGGCGGACGATATCTGCACGTACGCCAACTCACCGGTGACAACTCACTGGTTCAACTGTAACGGAACTTGGTACTACGGAACCGTCATCTCGGCCGGAATCGGCTACGGCCCCAGTGTCAGTGTCAGCGGTGACCAAATCACTGGGAACGTCCAGCACCAAGCGAACGTCGATCTGTTTTACGACCCCGACAACGACTGCTTCGCCGTCAAATTCTCGTCCGGTGGCGTCGAGGGCTGCGTCGGCGAGGAATGTGTTCCCAACCTGCCAAGCCCGACGGCTTCGATCACCAAGCTTGCGAACGCGCTCTACGATGTGGGTCACAGCCTCGCCACGGGAATGTATGACCAACTCGGGTACACACCTTCATCGGAAGTAATCGTCGCAACGGCCGTCTTCTTCGCCGTCGTCCTCGCGTTCGGCGTCGCTGCCGGTGCCCCTGCAGGCGTATAACTCTCACAGTCGCGAACCCGCCCTTTCAATCCCCGTTCTCACATAACGCCGGTCGGAGAAGGCGATTACTAGACGATATCGACAGTTCCTCTCGAATGACGAACGATCGATATGCGAAACGGTAATGAATACCTTGCAAACTATGAGCGCTAGTTAATGTCTATCGCACTCCTCCGTTCACATGGTGGTCAGCACATGCGAACACGAGGGCGACGATCGGCAGGCAGAACCGAGAAAGAGCGGCAACTCCAGCAACTCGCGCGGCTTCAACGGCAGATAACCGAACAGCGACGAAAGATCGCCGAGATGGAACGGGTTCGGGACGAAATGCTCCGCAGGGGGACGGGTTCGGTCGTGTACGAGGGAGTCTGTGCGGAGTGCGGTATCGGCGTCATCGTGCGGAAAAACGACTCGCTTCGCTGCACCTCGTGTGACTTCCGCTACAACCTCTAAGCCTGCTCGTCCTCGACCTTCTCGGCGTAGCGTTCGAGTTCCCCGGCGAGCGTCCGCGCCTCGTCGGGCGAGAGCGACACCGTGTCGGCGTGTGCCGGGAGGTTGTCTAGCGAACCGTTGTCCAGTTCGAGTTGGAGCAGGACTTCGTCCGGGTTCTTCCGCGGCGTTTTGACGTTCAACACGGCCATCGCCTCGTCCGTCCAGCCGTGGCCCTCCGCGACGGCGTCGAGCAGGTCGAACGTGGTGTAGGCGTTCACCGAGAGGACGCGGTCCGCCATCTCAGTCGTCCCCCGAAACCGCGCGAGACGGTCGCCTTTGGCGCTGCGACTCGCTGACTTCCGGGACTCCTTCGCTACGCTCAGTCATCGCCGGAAACAGCGTGAGGCGGTCGTGTTCACGCTGCGGCTCACTGGCTTCCGGGATTCCTTCGCTACGCTCAGTCATCGCCGGAAATCGGGTCGGCCGGGCTGTTGGGTGCCGGACTGGCGTCCATGTCGTCGTCCTCGGCGTACGGGTACCACGTCTTCTTCGTGTTGTGCATGTACGGGTCCTCGTAGCTGGTCTCCTCGGGGCTGGCGAGGGTTTCGAGTTCCTCGGCGTGGAGCGAGTGTACGAACTCGCGGAACGTCTGGCCGTCCTCGCGTCGGGCCGCGAAGCCGTCGATGAGGTTGCGAATTGCGCCGGGCACCTCGTCCACGGCGATGCGCTCCTGGATCCACGTCGCGAAGCTCGGCTCCTTGCCGAGTCCGCCGCCGACGCCGATGTCGAGGGCTTCGACGGTTTCGCCGTCCTTGCGCGTCTTCATGCCACGGAGGCTGATGTCGGCGATCTGGGGCTGAGCACAGGACGCGGTACAGCCGGAGAGGTGAATGTGGAAGTTCTCCACGTCGTCCGGAAGTTCCACGTTCTCCTTGAGCCAGCGCGAGAGACGAACTTGGCGGTTCTTCGTCTCCACGATGGAGAGCGAACAGAACTCCGTTCCCGTACAGGCGATGGAACCGCGCTGGAACGGGTGCGGGTCGGGGCTGTAGCGTTCGAGGACGGGTTCGTCGAGCAGGGCGTCGAGGTTCTCCTCGGGAATGTCCGTCAGGATGATGTTCTGGCGCTGGGAGAGTCGCGCCTCGCCGGAGCCGTACTTCTCGGCGATGTCCGCCAGTTCGATCATCTCCTCGGCACCGACGCGGCCGACGAGGACGTTCAGGCCGACGTAATAGTTCCCGTCGGGTTGCTCGTGCACGCCGACGTGGTCGGCGTGCCCGTGGTCGTCCGGGACGCCCGCGTTGTACGAGTACTCCTCGCGCAGGTCGTCGCCCGCCGTCTTGAGGTAGAAATCCACGTACTCCTCCTGAAGCGTCTTACGGACCTTCTCCGGCCCCCACTCGTCCACGAGGAACTTGATGCGGGCGCGGCGTCGGTTGTCGCGGTTACCGTAGTCGCGGAACAGTCCCGAAAGTCCGCCGAGGACGGGGACGACCTCGTCGGGTTCGGCGAACACGTCGATGTCGCGGGCGAAGCGCGCTTCGCGGCCCGCCAGACCCCCGCCGACGCGGACGTTGAACCCGCGGACGGTCTCACCGTCGATTTCCTTCTCGGCGGGTTCGATACCGATGTCGTTGATGTCGCCCTGGCCACAGCCTTCGCGGCAACCCGTCACCGACACCTTCCACTTCCGGGGGAGGTTCTCGTATTCGGGGTTACCCTTGAAGTTCTCGTTGAGGTCCTTGACGACGGGAACCGCGTCCACGAACTCGCGTTTGTCCTTCCCGGAGACCGGACAGCCGACGATGTTCCGCCACGAGTCACCGCAGGCCTGCTTGGTCGAGAGACCAGCGTCTTCCAAGCGCTCCCAGATCTTCGGCACGTCCTCTATGTTTATCCAGTGAAGCTGGACGGCCTGTCGCGTCGTCACGTCGGCGTAGCCGTTGCCGAACTCCGGGTTCGCGGCCGGGCCGGTGGCGAAATCCCGAGCGATCTCACCGATGACCCGAAGCTGACCGGGTTCAAGGTAGCCGCTCGGCGGTCCGATACGCATCATAAAGTAGCTCTCTTGGCCGTCGCGCTGGTGGTACAGCCCCCACCATTTGAACCGCTCGAACCACTCGTCGTGTTCGTCCTCCGGGATGGCTTCCCAGCCCTCCTCGGCGAATCGCCGCATGTGGTCCTTGATCTCTTCCCCATAGATATCATCCTTCCATTTCTCTACGTCGGTAGGCATGGGAATCGCTACAGCACACACGCCTAAACACCCCATCTCCGCGTCAATGCCCGCCGGGGGTCGGAAAAAGCGGCAAGTATCGCGGGGACATGGTAGCGACCCACTCTCTAGTCCGAGAACCGGGCGTTCGACGGCCGTTGGCCCCCTTCATAGTCGATGGAACGGAATTCGTCCCCATCGGCGCGTCCGATCCGAAGCCACCCCGTCGCGCCCCGCTTCCCACAGCCGATGCACTGTCCCGCCGCACGGGCTTCCACCCACGGACCGTCCACTCCGATGTCGGTGAACACCTCGACGAGGAACAACGCGGTATCACAATCACAGACGTCGTGGTCCACGAGCGGCCAGATATCGCTTACGCCGACGATTCGGGTATTGTTCACGTTGACCCACGCACCCTCGTCCAGCGTCCGAACCGCAGTTACCATGCCCTATCTCCGCGTCTCCGAACCCTCAATACATCGGCGGACGCAATCCCCGCCGAATCGCCTGACGCGTCGAAACGGGCGGAACGTTCGATACCTACACGGCCAACCTATTTCCTGCACGAATTGCCGGAACACGGGAGTCGGAGATAGCAGTGATTCTTACCGGTATGTGGGAGCAGTGGCCGGAATTACGGGTAGAGACGCGATTTAGGGGATTCCCGTCATAGGGTGTCCTGATGAATACCAGTGATGTAGCGACACGCCGACTCGTGGACGAGTCCGTCGTTGAACCGACAGCGGTAGTTTCACAATGGGGTGTGACAATCAGTGACTAAGGACCACGTGAGCGAATGTCACAGAAACGAATCTCAAGACGACGACCACCTACAGGACGTCCCTGATGGTGCAGGATGTACGGAAATCTGGGAGCACCTCTCCGACCGACGGGACGAGGAGGACGAAGAACCCGAAGAATGATCGAGGACACGGCGCTCGTACTGGTTGGTCACGGTTCACACCGGAACGCCGGGTCGGCGAGACCCATCTACGACCACGCCGACGAGATACGCGCCCGTGACCGCTTCGCGGAGGTTCGGGAAGCCTTCTGGAAGGAAGCCCCGTCGCTGCGCGAAGTCCTCAGAACGGTCGAATCGACCGACGTAGTCGTCGTCCCCCTCTTCACCAGCGAGGGGTATTTCACGGAACAGGTGCTCCCCCGTGAGCTCCGGCTCACCGACGAGTGGGACCTCGACGTGGACAAGCGAGTTCGCTACGCCGACCCGGTCGGGACCCACGAATCGATGGCCGACGTCATCGTCGAACGTGCCGAACACGTCACCGACGACCCGAGCGTCGGGGACGGCGTCGGACTGTCCGTCGTCGGCCACGGCACCGAACGAAATCCGAGAAGCGCGAAGGCGACCCGCGACCACGTCGCGGGTCTCGAAGCACGCGAGCGCTTCGACGAAGTGCGAGCGCTGTTCATGGACCAAGCGCCGTACATCGACGACCTGACCGACCACTTCGAGAGCGACGAACTCGTCGTCGTCCCGCTGTTCGTCGCCGACGGCTACCACACCCAAGAGGACATCCCGGAGGACATCGGCCTGACCGACGACGCAGAATCGGGGTATCCCGTCCCCGCCGACGTCGATGGCAAACGGGTCTGGTACTCGGGTGCCGTCGGAACCGAACCGCTCGTCGCAGACGTCGTCGTCGAGCGAGCGCGAGCGACGCTCAATGACGGGGATGAGCCGGTCGAAACCATCGCGCAGGCCGACGACACCGAGCGTAGCGAGGCCGAGGCGGCCCGCGATGCGTTTTTGAACTGGTTGGCGGACGGCGAGAGCGACGAACCTCACGACGCGACCCGAACGTGGGGGCAACTCGCCATCACGACGACGCGAACCGCCAACGGTAACCGCCGATACGAAATCCGGCACGTCGAGGACCGCGGCGCGGAGTCGGACGAACTCGACTCCCATGCCGACCCCGCAGAAACGCGCGACCGGGTTCGGTTCACGGACGACGGGGAGTACCGCCCGCTGGCGACGGCGGCGACGCTCCCCACCGGGTGGGTGTGTTCGGACCTCGACGCCGACGAACTCCTGCGGGCCTCGAGTTCGTCTACCCGGCGACGATTTCGAACTGGTACCGCGAGCGGAACGGCGAACTCGACGTGAGCCACTTTCGGGAGACGGCCGAGCGCCAAACCGGCGTGTACGCCGACGTGGGGGACATCGGGCGCGAAGCGCTCGACCACGCCGTCGAAGCCTGTTGTGTGGATTCACAGTGCAGTGCGCGGCGCGAATGGGACGCGACGGACGACGACGAAATCGCGGTTCCACGCGGGGACGGCGAGTTCCCCTGCCGGGAGCCGTGTTCGTTGTTCATCGCGAAGGTACGGGAGTTTCAGAAGATGGAGGAGTGCGGGGAAGACGACGCCGAAGACGGCTACCGAGCGCGGTACCGGAGCGCACGACGCGGAGGACGAACATGAGCATGCACACTGGAACGGTTTATTTGGTCGGTGCAGGACCGGGCGATCCGGAACTGCTGACGGTAAAGGCGCGGAGACTACTCGACGACGCGGACGTCGTCTGTCACGACAACCTCGCGGACGACCGAATCGTGGAGTCGTGTCCCGAGACCACGGAGCGGATGTACGTCGGCAAGCGACCCGGTCCGGACGGCGAGCGAACCACACAGGAGGAGATAAACTGCCTGCTCGTTCGACTGGCACGCGAAGGGAAGGACGTCGTTCGGCTCAAGGGCGGCGACCCGACGGTGTTCGGCCGCGGCGGCGAGGAGGCAGAGCACCTCGCGGCCGCCGGAATCGACTTCGATATTATTCCGGGGATTTCGAGCGCCGTCGCCGCACCGGCCGTCGCCGGAATCCCGGTGACCCACCGCGACCACGCCTCGTCCGTGACGTTCGTCACCGGCCACGAGGACCCGACGAAACCCGAGAGCGCGCTCGACTGGGACGGGCTCGCGGCGACGGTCCAAGCGGGCGGAACGCTGGTGATCCTGATGGGCGTCCGTCGCCTGCCCGATAACGTGACCGCACTGCGGAACGCGGGACTTCCCGAGGACACGCCCGCCGCGATGATCGAGAAGGCGACGCGGGACGACGAATTCACCGTCACCGGAACGCTCGATACCATCGTTGAGCGGCGCGACGAAGTGGGCATCGAACCGCCCGCGGTTACCGTCGTCGGCGACGTCGTCTCCGTGCGCGACCGCGTGGCCGAGTTCCTCGAAGGTGCGCCGTCGGTCGGCGTGTCGTCGTTCGCGGACGCCGTCGTCTCGGAGCGAGGTGTCGAGTGATGACTCGTGAGTTTCGAGACTTCGTCGGACACGTCGGCTCCGGGCCGAAGTCCGCCGACGACATGAGCTACGAGGAGGCCAAGTTCGCCTTCGGGGAAATCCTCGCTGGCGACGTGTCCCCCGTCGCGCTCGGCGGCTTCTGGGTGGCGAACCGCTGGAAACGCAACACGCCCGAGGAGTTGGCCGGTTTCGTGGACGCGATGCGCGAGGAGTCGGTCGAAATCGCGGCACCGGACCGTGACCCCGTGGACTGCGGCGCGAACTACGACGGCAAATCCCGGACGGCGCTCCTCGGCGTCGCGTCGGGGCTCGTCGCGGCGGCCGCAGGAACCCCCGTCGTCGTCCACAGCGGCGACCGCGTCCCCATGAGCGAGGGTTGTGCCTACCGGCACGTCCTCTCCGAACTCGGCGTGGAAACCGACCTTTCCCCCGAAGAAAGCGCCGCGATGACGGACGAGGTCGGCTTCGGGTTCTACGACCAAGCGCGATTCAACCCCGCCGTCGCCGCCCTCGATACGACGTCGCGCGCTCGGCGTCCGGACGTTCGTCAACACCGTCGAAACGCTCGCCAACCCGGCGGACGCGTCGGTCCACCTCGGGAGCTTCTTCCACACGACGTTCGGCGAGCGGATGATCAACACCCTCTCCGAGAGCCGAACCCAGAACGTCGAGCGCGTACTGATGTTCCAGGGATTGGAGGGCTACGACGACGTTCGACCGGGCCACACGACGTACGTCGAGTGGGACGGCGCGGAAATCGAGACCGACCGCCACGGAATGGAGTTCGACGCCGACGCGCTCGACATCGAGACGTGGCGACCGATTCCGCCGAAATCACCGAGGCGGTTCTCACCGGCGAGCGCGACGGCGACCTCGCGGACGCCGTCGCGTTCAACGCGGGACTTCGGCTGTACGCCCGCGACGACGTGAAATCGATCGACGACGGCGTCGAGCGAGCGCGGGACGCGCTCGCCGACGGCGCGGCTGAGGACCGGTTCGTCGCGCTCCGGCAGTTCGAATCGTAACTACTCCAGAATTCGTTCCACGACCGCATCCGCTTCCTCTCTCGCGCTTTTCTCGTCCTCGGCGTTCCACACGGCATCCGACTCGATGACCGCACGAACGGCGTCGCGCCGTTCGTGCGGGGGGACGTCCCTTCGTTTCAGTGCTTCGCGCAGGTCGCTCGTGACCGCCGCGACGATTTCGGCCCCCTCCAGTTCCGGTTCGATTCGTTTCCTGAGTTCCTTGCTCAGTGCCGGACTGCGCCCGCCGGTCCCGACGGCGCGACCACGTCGCCGTCGCGGTCGTCGCCGGAACGACGACGCTTCCCGACTCCCGTTCGCCGCTCCGGTCCGCGCGATTGACCAGAATCCCGCGCTCGCTCGCCGCTCGCTCGATGGCCGCGTTGCACTCCTCGTCGCTGGTCGCGGCGACGACGAGTGCGGGTGCTACTCTTTCGAGCCACGAATCCACATCCCCCGGCGAGACGTGCGCCCGGACGAGCGAGGCGCACGCGCCTCGCTCGTCGATTTTCGGTGTTCGTCCGGTTCTTCGAACTCGTCGAACGCTCGGAATTCCTCGTCGAACTCCGCTCCGACCACAACGACCGTCGCTTCGCGCGCGAAGCGACGGGTCTTCCGGTAGCCGACCCGTCCCCCGCCGAAGACGAGCACGCGCTCCCCGCGAAAGTCGTGAAACAGCGGAATCATGCGCGAAGCGTGAACTCGACCGTCTCGTGCTCCCCGGCGTAGTACGCCCGACAGAAGTCGTCCTCCGTCCCGTAGTCGCCCTTCGGGACGACTCGGGCGGCCACGGAGACGGTCAGGGGCGACTCGTCGAACGGGTACGGATCCAGTTCGAATTCGCCGTCGCCGACCGGTCTCACCGTGATGGAAACCTCCTCGCCGGGTGCCGTCGGAACGTCCTCGATGGTCGTCTGGTCGGGCGATTCTGTCGTTCCGAGGATCAGCGACAGGACGTCCCACACTTGCAGGAGTTCGTAGTTACACCAGAGGCGGCTAATCGTGTCCTCGGGTGGTTCTCCCTGTTCGTGAATCGCGGTGAGCAGTTCCATATCTTCCTCCGAGGGCCGCTCCTCGTCCTCGTCGGCTTCCATCAACTCGCCCGCCAGTCTCGTCTGTCGTTCCTCCTCCTTCGCCACGAACTCCTCGAAGGCGGGTTGCGTGTCGGGCCACGACGTGGAGAGGCCGTAGCGTCGGCGGCGGAGTCCCGAACCGTGCATGGACGCCAGCAGTCCGGCGTAGGTGTTCAACTCGGCGACTGAGCTGATGCCGTCGTCGTAGAACTCGACCCACTCGTCGGCGGGTACGCTCACGAAGTTAACGAGGTCGCCGTCTTCGATGTGTGGTTTTCGGTCGTACTCCCACCAGCCGTCGTCGTGGGTGGTCGCCACGAGGGTCATCGCGGCGGACGGCATCGGACGCTCGAACGTCTCGTTTCCCCAGTGTTCCGCGAACTGCCCCGCCAACGCCGCGTGGTCGGGTTGCGTGATGAACCGATATTGGTCGTCACCGTGGGCGATGAGCATCGGTCGAAATTGGGTCGGACGGAATAAAAGCGTGTGCCGACCCGCCGCCTTCTGCCGACGAGTCCTCGCTGGACTCACTCCGTCTCGACGTCTGGGCCGATGGTGATGACGTTCGTGCCGAACGGTTCCATCGGTTTCTCGAACGTCGCGGTCAGTTCGTCGTTCGGGAAGATTCCGAGGATACGGGCCGCCTTCCGCCCGACGTTTCGGATACTGTGCGGTTCCTCGGCCGGAACGACCGCGATTTCTCCGGTCGAGAGTTCTATCGTTTCGTCGCCCACCGTCGCCTCGACGGTTCCGGCTGTGACGTGCAACAACTCCTCGTTGCTGTCGCGGTGTGTCGGCAGATAGTTGCCGGGTTCGAGTTCGATGCAGACGAGCATGATGTCCTCGCCCGCCACCTCGCTCGCTTGTGGGGTCCCCGGCGACAGCGGGAAATAGCCCCGCAGTCGGGCGTGGTCGTCCCCCTCTTGCCACACGTCCGTCCCCTCGAACTGATAGAGCGGAATCGATCGTAAGCTCTCGTCTCGTGATTGGACTGCCATGGTTCCTCCAGTTGCTTCTCGCGGTGGGTCGCGTGGACCGAAGAGATCCCCTCCGTTGCTCCCCAAGTGACGCTAGGCCGATCCGGACCATCACCCTTTCGTGGGGCAGTTTTCCGACAGTAGGACGTGGCTACCGCCCAGTTCCCCAATCCGTACGAACCGCATACTCTTGCGCGACACCGTCGTGGTCCCGACGAGCGATGACTCCCGAGACGCCAGCACCCAACGAGTCCGCATCGGACGCTTCAGCCTGTTCGCGCTGCCGAGACGACGCAGTTCTCCGCGTCGTCCGCACCGAAATCGAAGGGCGTTCCGCCCCCGTCCGAACGTCGTCCTCCGACGCCGCCGACTCCGCGACCGTCTGTCGGGACTGCTTCGCCCGCCTCCGCGCCGACCCGAACGCGTCGTTCAACACCCTGTTCGAAACCGGGGACGCACCCGACCGCACGCGGCATTTCATCAAAATCGAACGGTTGTAGTCGAGAATCGGAGTTCCGTTTTCAGTACTCCGGCGGCACGTACAGGTTGACGGTTTCCAGCGGTTCCTCCCCGGTGTTCGTGATCTCGTGCGTCTCCCTTGGCTCGATACAGACGAGGGCGCCCGCCGACAGGCCGACCGTCTCGCCCGCCACGACTGCCTTCCCCCGTCCCGAAATCACGAACAGCCACTGTTCGTTCCCCTCGTGGCGATTCTCGGGTCCGCCCGTCGATTGTCCGGTCGACAACACCATCGAGGCGGCCTGCGCCCGTTCGGTTTCCAGCAACACGTCGAACCAATTCGCCGCGTCCGCGGTCGTCGTTCGCTTCATACGCCCCGTTCGTTCCGCGTCGGAAGAAACGTTCGGGCGAAATCGGTCGGACGGAATCGGGTGGGATCGGGCGGGAATGGTCGGTCTCCCCCGCTCGATCCCATTGCCGCGGATTCGTTTATCCCCGTCCGGCGCGTCCTTTTCGGTATGCCACAACGAAAGTTCGCACGGGAGACGGCGGGCGGCGGATTGCTATCGGTGCTCTATCGACTGCGACGCGGGGATGCGGTCACGGTCGGAACCGACACCGGAACGCTCCGGGACCCGCGCGAGTTCACGGTCGAACGGGTCGCCGAGGAGCGCACGGCGCGGGACGGCGAAATCTACTACCGGGTCCACCTACGCGGCCCCCGGGACGGCCACTACGTGTTGATGCCGGAGAAACCGCAGGGAAAGGGCGCACACGTGCCGCCGGAGTTGTTCTACCAGCATCCGACCGACCGCGACAGGTGGGACGAACCGGAGGAGGAAACCGAGGGAAGCGTCGTCTTCCTTCGACTTTCCGCGGGAGAACCAGCGGCGGCGAATCGGTCAGACTGACTCCACGAACAGGTCGAGTTTCGAGTTCGGCGCGTTCGTGGTGAGTCGCACGCCGTCGAAATCGCCGTTTTTCGCCGTCCGATACTCCACGCCACGAATACCGCCACCGACGCGCCCGAACGTGAGTTTCGGACGCTGTGCGTAGGGTTTCTCGAATTTCACCGTTGCGTGTCCCAATTCGTCGACGGCCACGCCGCGATGAACGTCGAACGCTGGCGTGTTGTTCCGGACGCGCGACGTCGGGCTAGAGACGTGCCACGGTCCCCGCACGTCGGACCAGTTGCCGTCGTAGCAGTTGTCCGCCCCGTCGCCTTCCACGATTGCCGGTCCGCCGCTCCGGTAGATGCGGTTTCGCCGGACGAGATTTCCCTCGCTCCGGACTAACATCCCGGCTTCGTGGCCCTTTCCGGCCGCGTAGTTTCGGATTCGGTTGTTCAGGAGTTCGTGATTCGTCTCGCCACCGGCGGCGACGAGTCCGATGCGGTCGAGATCACTGAGACGGTTTCCTTCGACCGTGACGAACCGGGCGTCGGCGAGCATGATCCCCGTCCGCCCGGTCCCCGAAATCGTGTTTCGGGACACGATGCCGTCCTCCGCGCCGTCGATCCTGATGCCGTCGCTCGCGACGTTTCGAATCCGATTTCGCGCGACGACGAAATCGGTGATGCCGTCGGTAACGTTGATTCCCCGCCCGCCGTAGCCGTAGAGGTCGTTGTCGACGGCGGTGATGTGGTTCGCGTGGGCGATATCGAGCGAAATACCCGAGTAGTCGTCCCGTTTCTCCTGTGCGCTGACGTTGTCGGCGATTCGAACGGCGTGAGTCGTCCCGTCGAAGCCGAGGTGAAAGAACGACTTGTGGTGTCCGAAGCCGAGGTTGTTCGCGATGAGGACGTAGCCGCCGTTACCCTGCGTTTTATCGCCGCCGAGACCGATCAGACTGCCCTCTCGGTTGTTCCCCAGCACGTTGCCGACGACGGCGATGTGTTTCCCTTGTCGATGGCGTCCCCGTCGCCAGATGTCACAGGAGATAGAGCGGTCGAGTCCGTTCGTGACGGTATTTCCGGAGACGACGACGCGCGTGCCGCCGACCTGGATTCCCCTGTCGCCGATGTCCTCGATGCGATTGCCGAGGATGCGAACGTTCCGACTCTCCCGTTCGGCGCTGATGCCGCTCCCGCCCGTGCTGTGTTCGTGGTAAGGATGCGTTCGCGTCACGTAGTTTCCCGAAATCGTGACGTTCTCGGCGTCACGGACGATGATGCCGTGACAGAGCTTCGTGAAGATGTTCTGCTCCTCGGGGTTGCCGTCGAAGCCGATGCCGCGAATCGTGACGTTCTCGCAGTGGCGATGATGGCCGATACGGAACCCACCGACGTTGGCGTCCGCCGCCGGTTTGATGAGCGTCCGGACGCCGGGACCGACGACGGTGACGTCGTCCACGTCGATGTCGAGCCACCCCGTCGTTCGATAGGGTGCGTTCTCCCCCGTGATGAGGACCGTCTCGCCGGGCGAGAGGTTCCTGAACGTGGCTTCCAACTCCGCCGTCGAGGTGACGATGGAATCAGCGACCCCGAGTTCGTTCGCACGGCCGCCGCTCGCCCCCCATCCTGCGAGTGCGAACGCCAACCCAGCAGTTCCCCCTAGTACCCGCCGCCGTGGAATTTCGGGCATTCTCCGTGAGATGCACGACGCGAACCACCCACTGATTTGTGGCCGAAATTTCACGTTTCGACGGTGACCGGGCGGCGGTGTGCGGGCAGTTTCGTCGGGGAGTAGACATCGGTTGTCTCGGTTCAGGGTTCGAGATACTCCGGTTCAGGGTTTCAGCCACCTCGATTCAGGCTCAACCTCCTCCGTTTCAGGCCGTGGAGTGCCCCGTTTCAGGCTCCGGAACATCCCTCCACAGGTGGCGAATAACAAACTCGTATTCCGCCGTTTCGCCTCGTGAGATGGTTCCTGCCGAACGTTCAACGACGAGCTACAACGCGGCGACATGCACGCCTCCGAGAAACGGACGAGCGAACGAATCCGAGAACGAATTCCAACGCGATTTTCGCACGAGGGGAGTGCTGTGACCGGCACACCGACACCCACTCGACGCGGGTTCTGTGCGTCCGTTGGCGCGGTTAGTCTCTCCCTCCTGAGTTCCCCCGTTACCGCCCGCTCGACGGACGGGCCGGACGGGCGGGTCGTGTTCATCTACGACGATTCGCCGGAGGAAGATTACACCGAAACGTTCCCCGTGCATCGGGACGAGGGCGTTCCGGGCTGTATCGCGGCAGTTTCCGACCGCATCGGGCATTCGTCGTGGCTCTCTCCGAAGCAGTTGCAGGAGATGGAGGGTGACGGCTGGGAGATCATGTCCCACTCGGTTCGGCATCGAGCGCTGGGAGCGATCGCTGTCACGCGGGACATCGAACCGGGAGATACGAAGGTGTACGTCGAGTCGAACTTCCACGACCGGGTTCCCGGCGACGAAATCGTCGTGGAGGACGGCAATCGGTCGGCGACGTTCAGCGTCGCCGACGGTGGTGAGGATTCCTCGGGGGAGTACCTCGTGAGCGAGAAACCGCTCCGGACCGGATTTACGGCGGCCGACGGCGTCACCGAACGCTACACCGACGAGCGGATCCGCCGTTCGCTCGCGGATTCGAAGCGGACGCTGGAGGGATTCGGCGTGGATATCTCGGCCATCGTGCTCCCGTTCGGACGGACGCAGGGACGGGTGCAGGAACTGATCCCGGAGTACTACGACGTGCTCGCCAACCAGCATCACGGCGGGTTCAATCCGCGGAAATCGCTCGATCCGTATCACCTCGGTCGAACGGTGTTCCGCGGCGACGACCTGTCGACGTCGGAAATCGGGAGCTTTCTCGACAAGGTTCGGAGCGAGAGCGCACTCGGAATATTCGTCGGCCACAGTCGGGAGGAGACGCTCACGCCCGCTCGCGTTCGGGAGACGATTCGCATGTCGAAGGATCGGAACCTCGAAATCACCACCCTCCGCGACGCTCTCTCCGATTTCGGTGTGTCCACGGGAAGTCCGACCACGACGACCCAGTCCACGGCGACGCAAACGACGACGGATACCGCGTCACGCTCGTCGGCAACTGGTGGTCGGAGACGACGCCGGACACGACGTCCGATGCGGGCGGAACGGACGGCGACGGCGATGGCTCGCCGTCGATGGAACAACTCGGTGCGGTGTCCGTACTCGGAGCGCTCGGTGCCGGTATCCTCACCTACACCCGCCGGAACGAGTGAGCATCGTCCCTCGACGTTCTGGAGTCGATACCGACAACTCCCTGTTTTCGACCCTATTTCGAGTCGGCCGGATCGACCACGAATCTCCGTTTCAGCCCCTGAGAACTTCACGAGCGCGAACAGTAGGGCCTCAATTCTTTTACAGGGGACGGGAGTAATCTTCTCCGTATCGTGCGATAGAACACAGCGGGTAACTCAGAAGGTAACCATGTCCACACAACGCCATCCCACTCACGGCGCGGCGAGCACGCGTCCGAACGACGAACGCTACGCGGTGGTCGTCATCACGAAAGCCGAAGGGATGGAGGTAGTCCTGCACGGGCTTCAACGGCGACGGGCGGAACGAATCGCGGCCCGGAAGAACCGAAACCGTGACGCGATGACGAACGTCCAACCTGTGCGGGAGGACGAACTCGAAGAGCGTAGCGCCCAACTGAAACACCCCGACGACTGATCGCTGCGATACATATCACGACGGCACTCCACGGTCCGTCGTATTTTTTCAACGAACTCCCGTCTCCGAGGTTACCCTACCGGCCAACCTCGCTCCCGTCAACATCGCTTTATCCGTCCCCCGTGTCGGAACGGACGTGAGAAACTCCCGTTTCGTCGCCGCGCTGTTCGCCTACGTCGCGTTGGCGTGGGGCGGTTCCTACGTCGCCATCTCCGTCGGCTTGCACAACCTCCCGCCGGTGTTCTTCGCCGCGAGTCGCCTCGACATCGCGTCGGTCATCCTCCTTCCGGCCGTCGTCTACCGATACGACGACTGGCGGCCGAAACTGACGGGTGACTGGCTGACCATCGGTGCCGCCGGGTTGTTCGTCGCCGCCGGAGCGAACGCCTTCCTCTTCCTCGGCCAGCAATCGACCCCCGGTCCCGTCGCCGCCGTGATATTCGCGCTCAACCCGATACTGGCGTCGCTGTTCGCGTGGCTGCTGTTGCCGAGCGAGCGGTTGTCCGTCGTCTCGGTGTTCGGCATCGTCCTCGGTATCGTCGGCGTTGCGGTCGTCGCGGAACCGAGCCCCGACATGCTCCTCTCGGCGGCGGGACTCGGTCCGTGGATCGTCCTCTGCGGTGCGGCCAGTCTCGGTTCCGGAACCGTCCTCACGCGTCGATTCGAGACGACGCTTCCGACGCTCGTGACCACCAGTTGGGGCCTCCTGTTCGGCGGTCTCTTCCTCCACCTCGTGAGCGTGGGTCTCGGCGAGCACGTCTCGACGGGGTGGAGTTCGACGCTCCTGCTCTCGGTCCTCTATCTGGGGCTGATCGCCACCGCCGGGGCGTATTCGGCGTACTTCGAACTCATCGATCGCATCGGTGCGGTTCGAACCGCGCTCGTCTCCTACGTGGTTCCCGTCGTCACCGCCATCGCGAGTTGGGTGATCGTCGGCGAGACCATCACCGTCCACACCGTCGTCGGGTTCGTCGTCATCGCGGTCGGGTTCGCGTTGACGGAACGGCGGACGCTCATCGCCGGGCTTCGTCGAAGTCGTTGGATCGGAACGGACGCATGAGCGGGACGGAATGAGGTGGTAGAGAAAGAAATTAGTTGATTTGTTGAGAACATTCGGCAAACATGGTCCGCACGGTTTCCGACTGGTTCCCCGACCGCTCGCCGACGTGGGGGGAAATAACGATAGTACTGTTCTCCAGTTTCGGAACGGTGACGAGCCTCTTTGACCTCGGTACGATTTCGTGGTGGTGGGTCGCCGTCGGATTCGTCCTGACCGGGACCGCCGTCGGTCCGCGGGAACCACGACGGCAGGAAAGCGGTTCGGACAGTGGTTCCGGGACATTGGCGTCACCGGGAGAACGTCTGCGATCATCCTCTTTGCCGTCGTCGTCTGGGGAACGATGTTTACCGTCGATATTCCGGTTGTCGCGGTCGAGAGCTTCGTTGCCGGGATCTGGGTCGCGCTTATCCTCTATCTTCTCGCGTACATCGTGAAGACCCGTGAAATCGGCGGCTGGCGAGCGAGGTAAGGTGAGGACTGTTTCCGAAAATTCCCTCGAAATCGAGACCAGTATCGTCCTCATGTCCGTCGTCAACCGCTCGAATCAGCTCACGGACGAGTGATACGGAGACAACGGTCGAATGTCCTAGTCCTCTTCCAGTGCCAACGCTTTGAAGAACCGTTCTGACACGATGTCGAACAGTCGTTCGTTGATGGCGGGCGAGTCCATGTCGCTGTCGGCGAAGATGCCGAGCGAGACCTGTCCCCCGGCGCGGTCCTGATGCCCCCCGGCGGTACCGAAGTCGGCGAAGGCTCCGTTGAGGACCGCGCCGATGTCGATGCGGGGGTCGAACGACCGACCGCTGAGCCAGAGGTCGCCGTTGACTATGCCGATGACGAGCACGGTTCGGACGCCTTCGAGTCGAAGGAGGTAGTCCGCGGCCTGCGGAAGCGCGCCGCTGTCGGGGGTTTGCCCGATGCTGGAGACGAGGACGGACCCGCGCAGAGTGCGGTGGTGAATCGCCCGCCCCACCGCGTCCAGCGTCTCGGGCGTGAGCGACGACCCGTACACCTCCTCGATGAGGTCGATGTCGGCGTGCGGGAAGAGGTCGAGCGCCGCCCGGTAGTCGAGTTCGGTCGGGTAGCGGATGTCGTCCAGTCGTTCGCGGTGGATGGCGAACAATAGCGCCGAGGCGACCAAGCGAGGTGGCTTCCCGTTCAACTTGGTCACGTACTCCGCGAGTATCGCCGCCGTCGAGCCGTACTCGGGGCGCGCGTCCACGAACGACGCCTCCGTCTCGGCGATCGATTCCACGTTGTCGATGACGACGTCGGCGGAGACGGTCGACGGCATTTCCACCTTCGTCCCCGAAATCGAGTGGTCAACGAACGCGACGAGGTCGTACTCCTCGAAGGCGGTGTCGTCGATCTCGTTCAGTTCGATGTCGAAGATGCTGATGAACGACCGGATCTCCTGGTGCGTGATGTGCCCCTGATAGAAGATGTCCGTGTCGTGCACGCCGTTTTGTGTTGCGATCCATTCGAGCGCGTAGGCACTCGCCAGACAGTCCGGGTCCGGCTGGTGATGACAGACGATCGCGAGCGACTCCGTCTCCTCTAAGGTGGTTGCCAGTTCTTCGGGTTCGCCGACAGCTATCTCTCCCATTCTCCATCCCCTGTAGCACTATGTGTCTGTCAAACAGGAAGCTACCGGTTGGTTTCGCCGTCGGTCGGAAAAATGGAAGTCGAACGGCTATTCGGTCATCTCTATCAGGTCGTCCGGCATCGGAACGACGCCGAGTTGCTGCATCATGCCGAGCATGTCCCAGTTGGCCCACGTCTGGGTGATTTCCCCGTCCTCGACGCGATGCATGGCGAGACCACTGATCTCGAACGTCTGGCCCGTCGGTTCGTGACCCATGAAATCGCCCTCGTGGGTGCCGGTCTCGGTGCCGCGGAAGACGACCAAATCGCCTTCGCCGATCATCTCCTCGATGGTCACTTCGGCGTCCGGAAACGCCTCCCCGAACATTTGAATCATCTCCTTGAACTCCTCGGGACCCTGCGCACCCGACGGTGCGTCGGGGTCGTATCGGACGTAATCCTGCGCGAGCAGTTCGTCTGCGACCGCTTCGTCCCCCTCGTTCACGAATTCGTTGATGAGTCGATTGACTACTTCCTTGTTTTCGTCTACGTGTTCCATACTGTCCCCCAGACATCGTTACGCCGTCGGGGTACAAATTGTTGTCTGGGAGTCATCTCCGATCGATACCGGATGCAGGATCGGATTCATCGGCTGTCGAGTTGAATACGATAATCGACTGGCAAACACTTATTTAGCGACCGGTGTGCAACTATGTGTCATGGCGAGCAACGCCGACCACAAGCAAGCGGTGCTCGACTCGAACCCGGACGACTGGCGAACCGACGATGCGCCGGACTCGTTCGTGTACCCGAACCGGGACATCACCATGGAACGGATCGGGGACTGGACGCCCACGTCCGCCCCGTGGGAGGAATGGACCGCCGCCGACACGCTTCGACGTGCGAAATACCGTCTGTATCACGACGGTGCCGCGTTCGACCAGTTGGACGTTCTGGCCCTCGACGACGGAACGTTGCTCCCGATGCCCGACTACGGTCCCCCAGAAGAAAAGCCGGACGCCGCGCCCAACGAGTACGTCCTCAGGCTGACGCGCTATCAGGACATGCTCGGCCGTATCGCCACTGATGGCGATTTCGAGAGCGCACGCGCTGATGTAGGCGTCGTCGTCCGTGAAAAAGGGAGGTGAGAACGGGAACGGGACGGCCAGCGATCGAATCAGCCCCTTCGGACCGTTCACCGACTGACGAGAAAATTCAACTCGAAAACCGTTCTGACGGCGCTGGTGCATTGATATGTCTGCCCGGTGTATGCCATTCATGATTTTCGACCCAACGGCGGAGCACGACCCACTCGAAACGGCGGACGGTCTCGTCACGGATGGCGGAACGGCGGAGGAGAGCATCGAAATCGAGTTCGTCATGGAGGAGGACGAGGACGTTCACGATGGGGACCGAATCCTCGTGCCGATTCTGGACACCCAGACGGACGACGAACAGGAGTACGACATCAAGCGACTACTCGGGGCCGCGTCGTCGCTGGCGCGTTCCCGGGACGGCGTGGTGCATCTGGTCAATATCCTGCTCTTCCCTGCACAGACACCGCTCGACACCGTCGCGCGGGACTCCACGATCGAGGAGGAACGGAAGAAAGCACGTGATGACGTAATACGGCTTTTGGATTGGGCCGAGGATAACGGGTTTCGAGATTCGATGCAGGGGAGCGTCTGTCTCGCGCACAAGGAGGCGAGGACCCTACAGCAACTGGTCGATGAGGGGGAGTACGACGCGGTGTTCCTCGGGACGCGGAAGCGGACCTCACAGCGACAGCGGTTGCTTCGCGGCGACACGATCGAGCGGTTCCTCGAATCCGCGACCTGTGACGTGTACGTCGAACGGTTCGGACTGGAACCGTACGTCGAGGAGTTGGGGTCCTCGGCCGAACAGGCACACCGGCTCCTGCTGGCCGTCGCCGATAGCGTCCACTCCGATTTGGCGGTCGACCTCGCACATGCACTGGCGACGGCCGCGGGCGCTCGAATCGATATCGTTCACTGCGTGTCGACGGACGCCACCGAGGAGGAGATGGAGGCGGCGAGACGACTCATCGAGGACGTCGAAACCCGACTCGGCGACGTTCCCGAGGCGAGTTCGAGTATCGTCAAGACGGAACACGCACCGGAAGAGATCATCCATCGCTCGAACAACTACGACGTGACCATCCTCGGCGCGACGCGCGAAACGCTCCTCCAACAGTTCATTTCCGGGTCGCTCCCCGAACGCGTGCGTCTCGGTGCGAAAAGTACGGTGGTAATGGCGAAACGCGGCGAAGACTGATCCGTCGAACACGTTTTCATTTCGATGAAATAACCGCAGTGGATTTGATAAATATTACATCAGTATTCCCGAACATTGTCGCACAGCAACGTTTTAGGATAACCTAAAAATCGGAGCTTTTACGGTGGATTAGGTCGGCCTAAAAACTGTATGCAACGATGCAAGCCCCAAAGGACACGGAGAGCGACGGCTTTACGACTCGATTCGATGGGGAGGGTCCGATGACCCGCTCCGAAAGCGAGCGACTGCTCGAAAAGCAGGCGCGTCGCGAGTCGAACGCCCGAACCTATCCGCGACATCTCCCGCTCGCCATCGAACGAGCGGAAGGCGTGAAAGTCGAGGACGTAGACGGGACCACCTACTACGACTGCCTCGCGGGCGCGGGGACGCTCGCGCTCGGCCACAATCACCCGGCCGTCGTAGGGGCCATCGAAGAAGTGCTGGACGCGAACGGACCGCTTCACACGCTCGACATCACGACGCCGACGAAGGACGCCTTCGTGGACCGACTGTTCGAGAGTCTCCCCGACGACTTCTCGGACTCCGCCCGCGTGCAGTTCTGTAGCCCGGCCGGAACCGACGCCATCGAAGCGGCGCTGAAACTCGCCAAGACGGCCACCGGAGACCGCTCCGTACTCGGGTTCCAGGGCGGCTACCACGGAATGACGCACGGTGCGCTCGGGTTGATGGGCGACACGGACGCGAAAGAGGACGTTCCGGGAACGATGCCCGACGTCCACCACCTGCCGTATCCGTACGACTACCGCTGTCCGTTCGGCATCGGCGGCGAGGACGGCCACCGAACGTCGAGCCGATACGTCGAACGCCTGTTGGACGACCCCGAGAGCGGTATCACCTCCCCCGCCGCGATGGTTCTCGAACTCGTACAGGGGGAGGGTGGCGCGATTCCCGCACCCGACGACTGGACGCGTGAAATCCGACGCATCACCCGCGAACGCGAGATTCCGCTCGTCGTGGACGAAATCCAGACGGGTCTCGGGCGGACGGGCGAAACCTTCGCCTTCGAACACGCGGACATCACCCCGGACGTGGTGACGCTCTCGAAGGCGGTCGGTGGCGGACTCCCGCTCGCAGTCGTCGTCTACGACGAGTCGCTCGATGTGTGGGAACCCGGCGCGCACGCCGGAACGTTCCGCGGCGATCAGTTGGCGATGGCCGCCGGTGAGGCGACCATCGAGTACGTCCTCGAAAACGACCTCGCGGGACACGCCGAACGGGTGGGGAAGCGACTCCGCGACCACCTCGAAGGGACGGGGGAGGCGTTCGACGCCATCGGCGACGTTCGCGGCCGTGGCCTGATGCTCGGAGCCGAAATCGTGGACGTGACGTCCGAACCGGACGAGTTGGGGAGTTTCCCCGTCGCACCCGACCTCGCGTCGGCCATCCGTGCTGAGTGTTTCGACCGCGGCCTCATCGTGGAACTGGGCGGACGCCACGGGAGTACAGTCCGGTTCCTGCCGCCGCTCGTCGTCACGAAGGACGACGTCGACGCCATCGCGGAACGGTTCCACGAGGCGGTCGGTGCGGCGGTCGAACAGGAACGACCGCAGGGGGTGAACATCACATGACGCCGATGAAACGGGAGCGGGACGAACGGACGTCCCCGGAATCGCTGTTCATCGGCAGCGACGAGGGCGATGACGCGTACCGAGCCGCCATGAACCGAGCGGTGGATGCGGTGCTCGACTCGTCGGACGGCGACCCGTACTCCGGTCAGTCGCCCGCGTCGCTCCGTGACCGATTCGCGGACGAGCGGATGATTCCCGAGGAGGGCGTGGGAATCGAGGAGGCAATCGAGGCCGCCGCGCCGATACTCGGGAACTCGGTCCGCGTCGAGAACCCGACCTGCTTCGCTCATCTCCACTGTCCTCCGACGGTCCCCGGTTTGGCCGCCGAGGCGATGCTCTCGGCGACGAACCAGTCGATGGACTCGTGGGACCAGAGTCCGGCGGCGACGACGGTGGAAACCCGAATGGTCGAGGAACTGTGTTCGCTCTTCGGCTACGACGCCGACGCTGGCGACGGCGTGTTCACCAGCGGCGGTACGCAGTCGAATTTCCTCGGCCTGCTGTTGGCCCGCGAATGGTTCGCCAAGGAGCGCTTCGGCACCGACGTACAGCGCTCGGGACTCCCGCCGCGCGCGAAGGCGATGCGAATCCTCTGCTCCGCGGAGGCCCACTTCACCGCCGAACAGGCCGCCGCTCATCTCGGACTGGGCGAAAACGCCGTGGTGACCGTCGAAACCGACGACGACCGCCGGATGTCCCCGGACGCACTCGACCGAACGGTCGCGGAACTCAACGAGCGGGAACTGATCCCGTTCGCGCTCGTCGGCACCGCCGGGACGACGGATTTCGGCAGTATCGACCCGCTCGGCGAACTCGCGGAACGGGCCGAGGAACACGACCTCTGGTTCCACGTGGACGCGGCCTACGGCGGTGCGCTGGCCGCGAGCGACCGACACCGCGAGCGTCTGGCGGGTATCGAGCGGGCCGACTCCATCTCCGTCGATTTCCACAAACTGTTCTATCAGCCCATCAGTTGCGGCGCGTTCCTGCTCCGCGATGGCTCGCAGTACGAACACATCGCACGGAACGCCTCGTATCTCAACCCGGCGGGCGACAACGCGCCGAACCTCGTCGCCAAATCCACCCAGACGACGCGGCGGTTCGACGCGCTCAAACCGTTCGTGACGTTTCAGGCGCTCGGCCGGGACGGATTGGCGACCCTCATTGACGGCACCATCGACCTCGCCGACGACGTCGCGTCCCTGTTGGCGGACGATGACGCGTTTGAACTGCTCGCGGAACCGACGCTCAACGCCGTCGTCTTCCGGTATCGGCCGACCGAGAACCTCTCGGACGAACGGGTGGGCTGGCTGAACGAAGCGATACGCGAGTCGTTGCTCCGGGAGGGAACGGCCGTCGTGGCGCGGACGACGGTGGACGGCGTTCCCGCGCTGAAGTTCACGCTCCTCAACCCACGGACGACGCTCGATGACGCGGCCGAGGTGCTCGACACGATTTCCAAGCGCGGCGATTCGCTGTGTGCCGTCTCGCCGGAGGTGAACCGATGAGTCACCTATCGGAAGTGGACGAGCGGACGGCCGCCGACGCGTCGGCGGTCGCCGGATCAGCGACGACGCACGCCTTCCTCAACTCGTATCTGCGGGAGACGGGGGCGGGGGAACTCGTCGATTCGACCGCACCCGCCGGGCAGGCGATTCGGTTCGAGTTGCCGACCGTCGGCGTCGAAATCGTCGCGCCGCTGTCGTACCGCTCCCCGACCGGTCGCCACCTGTTCGACCTCCCGGCGCGGTTCCGAGCGGGGGACGATAACGACTGGACGGACCTCGACTACGCCACGCTGGCGTCGCTCGTCGTCAAGGAACTGTCGTTGGAGCGGTCGGGCGACAACGTCGCCGACGAACTGCTCTCCCGCGTGCTGTCGAGCAAACGTGCGACCGAGCGGTTCTCGACGCGCGCGCGACGACTCGGAGCGACTGTACGGCACCGACTTCGAGTTCACGGATGCGGAACAGTCGCTCGTCTTCGGCCACCTCCTGCACCCGACGCCGAAGAGTCGGGAGGGTATCGCACACCGCGACGCGCCGACGTACGCTCCGGAACTGCGCGGGTCCTTCCCGCTCCACTACTTCCGAGTCTCCCCCGAACTCGTCGCGCACGATTCGGCGCGGGACGAATCTGCGGTCGAGTGGGTGAAGGAGGAACTCCGCGAGGATTCGTCGGTTCCCGAGTCGTTCGTGTCCGAACACGTCGAGGGCGACGACGCGCTGATTCCGGTCCACCCGTGGCAGGCCGAGCATCTGCTTCGGAAGCCGTTCGTGGAGTCGCTCGTGGAAAACGGCTCCCTCGAACATCTCGGTGCGGTGGGTCGGGAGTACTTCCCGACGTCGTCGGTTCGAACGCTGTACAGCCCGGAATCGTCGTTCATGGTGAAGGGGTCGCTCGCCGTCACCATCACCAACTCCGAGCGGACGAACAAGCGGCCGGAACTGGAACGCGGCGTCGCCATCACCGAACTGATGGACACGGAACTCGGCGACGAACTGCGCTCGCGGTTCCCGGGGTTCGACGTGGTTCGCGACCCGGCGTATCTGACCGTCGAAGCGGGACCTGAGCCCGAATCCGGGTTCGAAGTCGTCCTCCGCGAGAACCCGTTCCGCGGCGAAGATGCGAAGAGCGCGACGCCCATCGTCGGCCTCTGTCAGGATTCGATCGGTGGAAACTCGCGGCTCGGGAACATCGTGTTGGAAATCGCGGCGCGGGAGGGTCGAAGCACCGCCGAGGTCAGCGAGGAGTGGTTCCGTCGGTATCTCGAAATCTCGGTTCGTCCGGTGCTGTGGCTCTACCTGACCCACGGCATCGGGCTGGAGGCCCACCAGCAGAACAGCGTGCTGACGCTCGCGGAGGGGTATCCGGACACGTTCCGCTACCGTGACAATCAGGGCTACTACTTCGCGGAATCGACCCAAAGCGACGTCGAGGAGTATCTCCCCGGCGTCGCCGAGCGTGCCGACACGCTCGTTTCCGACGCGCTGGCGGACGAGCGAATCCGCTACTACGTGATGCTGAACAACACGTTCGGCGTCATCAACGCCTTCGGCTGTGCCGGACTCGCCGACGAGCGCGACCTGCTTGCTATCCTCCGCGAGGAACTGGAATCGCTCGCGGAGTTCGAGCGCGAGGAGTCCTCGTTGGTGACGAGCCTGCTCACCGAGCGCCGACTGCCGTGCAAGGCGAACCTCCTGACACGGTTCCGCGGCATGGACGAACTGACCGGGACGCTCGAAAACCAGTCCGTCTACTCCGAGGTCCCGAACCCGCTCGTGACGGAACTGGAGGGACCACGATGACCGGGGCCGCCGGGCTCGTAGCGTCGAACTACGACTACCAGACGTACGACGACGACGCGGAAGCGACCGTTTCGTTCCGACAGGCCGAGATGGAGCGCGACCTGGGTCGACTCCACCGCTGGCTGAACGAACCGCACGTCCTGCCGTACTGGCAGTGGAACGACCCGCTTCCCGAATTCCGCCGGAAACTGGCCGACAAGTTGGCCGACGACCACCAGACACTCTACGTCGGCCACCTCGACCACGTGCCGATGAGCTACTGGGAATCGTACTGGGCCGCGGACGACGACCTCGCCGCACACTACGACGCCCGTCCCGCCGACCAAGGCATCCATCTGCTCATCGGCGTGCCGGAGTTCCTGGGCCACGGCTACGCGAAGCCCCTCCTTCGGGCGATGACGGCGTTCCAGTTCCGCCACGACGAGACCGACCGGGTCGTGACGGAACCGGACGTTCGCAACGACAAGGTCATCAGCGTCTTCGAGGCGTGCGGGTTCGAACCCCGGCGCGAGTTGTCCTTGGAGGAGAAGGATGGCCTGCTCATGGTCTGTGAGCGCGACCGGTTCGAGTCGGAGGTATTGGGTCGATGACCGATTCCTACGACGTGGTCGGCGTCGCCCTCGGCCCGTTCAACCTCGGGTTGGCGGCGCTGTTGGACGACACCGACTGCGACGCGCTGTTCCTCGAACAGAAGCCCGAGTTCGAGTGGCACGGCGGCATGCTCATCGAGGACGCGACCCTCGAAGTGCCGTTCCTCGCCGACCTCGTGACGCTCGCCGACCCGACCAGCGAGTACAGCTACCTGAACTACCTCCGGGAGACGGACCGTCTCTACGAGTTCTACTTCTACGAGACGTTTCAGGTTCCGCGGCGGGAGTACGACGACTACTGCAAGTGGGTCGCCGACGCGCTCGAAAGCACGGCGTTCAGCCGCCGCGTGACGGACGTTCGCTACGACGATGCCGACGAGGTGTTCCACGTCACCGCACGCGACCCGAAAAGCGGCGAGACGGTCGAATGCGAGGCCGACGACGTCGTGGTCGGCGTCGGCAGCGTCCCGCACGTTCCGGAGGAATTACAGGGACATCCGGAGTCGGACGTGTTCCACACCGCGAGTTATCTGGACCGGCGGGAGCGTTGTCTCGACGCCGAAGCCATCACCGTCGTCGGGTCGGGCCAGAGCGCCGCCGAGGTGTTCCTCGACCTGCTGAAACGCCAACCGGAGGCGGGCTACCGGCTCGATTGGTTCACGCGTTCGGACGGCTTCTTCCCGATGGAGTACTCGAAGCTCGGGCTTCAACACTTCACGCCCGAGTACACCGAGTACTTCTACGACCTCCCACAGGAGCGAAAGGACTCGATCCTGCCCGAACAGGACCTGCTGTACAAGGGAATCGACCCCGAGACGAGCGAGGAAATCTACGACCTGCTGTACGAGCGCTCCATCGGCGATTCGGACCCGGACGTGGGCATGCTCGCGATGACCGAGGTGGAAAATATCGAGGAGGCTGGCGACGGCTACCTCCTGACCTGCGAGCAGCGACAGACGGGCGAACGGTTCGCTCACGGGAGCGACGTGGTCGTCCTCGGAACCGGCTATCATCGCCCGCAATCTCCCTTCCTCGCCGGAATCGAGGACCGCATCGCCCGCGACGCGAAGGGTCGCCTTCGCGTCGCCGAGAACTACGAGATAGAGTTCGACGGTGCCGGACGGCTGTTCGTTCAGAACCCCGGACTCCACAGCCACGGCGTCGGCTCACCCGACCTCGGACTGTGCTGTCAGCGAAACGCCGTCATCATCGAATCCCTCCTCGGCGAGGAACGGTATCCGACCGACGAGGACACCGTCTTTCAGGACTTCTCCGTCGAGCGATTTTGTGAAAAATCGCCCGACAGCGAACGATTGCGCGACGGTAAGGAATTGGGCGACGATGAGCGGTCGAACGACGGCGACCGCTCGGCCGACGAACGAGCCTCTGACGAGCGGACGGCGACCACACGGGAGGACTGACCATATGCAACGGACACCAATTCACGACGTGGACGGGACGAACGGAGTCGAAAACGAACGATTCGAGGACGCGGACGAGGCGAACGGAATCGAGTACGAACAACTTGAGGACGCGCTCTCCCCCGAAATTTGGGAGACCGTGGGCCGCCGACTGCTGGCGAAGATGCTGGCCGAGTTCAGTTACGAGGAGCTCATCGCCCCCCGGAAAACCGAGGACGGGTATCTCCATCTCGGGTTATCGGACGGCATCGAATATCGGTTCGAGGCCGACGAACGGCTGTTCGACTGGTCGAGCGTCCATCCCGATTCCATCGAGCGCCGGGAATACGGCGACTGGGAACCGGCGACGGATCCGATCGAGTTCCTGCTCGACGCACGGAAGACCATCGGCGTCTCGGACATGACCGCCGGGCACCTGGTTCGGGAGTACCGCAACACGATGCTCGCCGACGCCCACATCGAGGGGAAAACCCGGGACGGTGAGCGGGACCTCACCGCACTCGACTACGCGGAACTCGAAGGGGAGATGACGGGGCATCCGTGGATAACCTACAACAAAGGGCGACTCGGCTTCGGCTACGAGGACTACCTCGACTACGCGCCGGAGCGGAAACAGCCCGTGACGCTCTCGTGGCTGGCGGTATCCCGCTCGCGGGCCACCTTCAGCGCCGTGACCGACCTCGACCACGAGTCGCTGGTTCGGGACGAACTCGGCGAGCGCTACGGAGAATTCCGCTCGAAACTGGAGTCCAAGGGGCTCGACCCGGACGACTACTACTTCCTGCCGGTTCACGAGTGGCAGTGGGAGGACAGCATCGTCCAACTGTTCGCGGACGAAATCGCGTCGAACGCCATCGTCCCGTTGGGTGACGGGCCGGACGAGTACCTGCCCCAGCAGTCGATTCGGACGTTCGTGAACATCGACGAACTGGAGCGCCATCACGTCAAACTGCCGCTCAAAATCCTCAACACGCTCGTCTACCGCGGACTGCCGGGCGAACGGACCGAGGTCGCGCCGATAGTGACGGAGTACGTCAAGGAAATCTACGAGGACGACGAGTACCTCCGCGAGGAGTGTGATCTGATCCTCCCCGGCGAGATCGCGGGGCTGAACTACGACCATCCCGACTTCTCGCGGCTCGATGGCTCCGCTTACCAGTACGACGAACTGCTCGGTTGCGTGTGGCGCGAGAGCATCTACACCTTCCTCGACGACGACGAACGGGCCATCACGCTGTCGGCGCTGATGCAGGTCGAGGACGGAACGCCGTACCTCGAATCGCTCGTCGAGACGTCCGACCTGTCGATGGAGGAGTGGCTGGACGAACTGTTCTCGACGGTGTTGCCGCCGCTGCTTCACTACCTCTATCGGTACGGAACGGTGTTCTCGCCGCACGGCCAGAACACGATGCTGGTGCTGAAGGAGGGCCGCCCACATCGACTCGCCGTGAAGGACTTCGTGGACGACGTGAACGTCAGCGACCAACCCTTGCCGGAACTCCAGTCGCTTCCGGAGGACCTCTCGGACGTCCTGCGAACCGAACCGCCGGAGGGACTGTGCCAGTTCATCTTCTCCGGCCTGTTCGTCTGCGTCTTCCGGTACGTCGCCGACGCGCTGGAGACGCATTCGGACTATTCGGAGGAACAGTTCTGGTTGGGCGTGCGTGATGCCATCGAGGCGTATCAAGCGCAGTTCCCCGAACTGCAGGAGCGATTCGAACTGTTCGACCTGTTCCAACCCGAGTTCACGAAGCTCTGTCTCAACCGAAACCGGTTGCTCGACTACGGCTACGAGGACGCCGACGGTCGCCCGCACGCGTCGGAACACGGGACGGTCCCCAACCCGCTTCACGAAGTGGCGGACGAATAACACGACCACGGACCGAATCGCGGTCGATTTTTACCCCTAGAGAAAAGGACAAGACCAATACTATATTTTACGTATATTGCTTCATTTTGCCTTAGTAGGCGTTCTAATGCCTCACCAGAGATAAAGAGATACAAATCTATTTTGATAGTAAACGAAAAGTTTTAAAAGAGTACTGTTATGATGGACATGCGTGTCCGGGACTCTCCGATATAGCACCGGGCAAACGAGAATTATGAAAGACATACTTCAAAAGCGACTCGACGACCGCGGTCAGGTCGGCATCGGGACGCTCATCGTGTTCATCGCGATGGTACTGGTCGCCGCGATTGCGGCGGGCGTGCTCATCAACACGGCGGGTTTCCTCCAATCGAAGTCTCAGCAGACAGGACAGGACAGCAGCGCACAGGTCTCCAATCGCGTCGATATTGTCAGCGTGTACGGTAACGTCTCCGACAACAGTCACGTCGACCTCGTCAATTTCACCGTCATGCGCGGGTCGGGTTCGGACGACATCAACCTCTCCCAGGCGACGATAGAGTGGATCGGCCCGGACAACGCGACGACGCTCGTCGGGAACAACTCCTCGATGGTCGGCAACAAAGTCGTCATCGCTCCGTCGAGCAACGAGTTCGCTATCAGTCCGATCAAGGACACCGATGAGTCGCGTCCCGTGCTCAACAGCCAGGACGACCGACTTCGACTGACGGTCCCCGCCGACCTACTCAGCGACGACGGCAACGGACTCTCGGAAGGGCAGACCGCACACGTGAAGATTACCACCCAGTACGGTGCGACCACGGTCTATCAGGTCTCCATCCCGCAGTCGCTCTCGCAGAAGAAAGCGGTCACAGTCTAAGACCCGCGAGACGAACCGACGTTTCTTTTCGGTCTACTCGACACTCCAGCGACGGCGATTCGCACGCCACGGTCCCCATCGACAGGAGTGTCAGCTATGCAACCACAACCGTTATATGCTGATCGATATAACGATGTTCCATTCATGGGAAGCCGACCGACGATAACGCGACGGCGATTGCTTCGCGGGGTTGGAACGACAGGCGCTCTCGCACTCGCCGGGTGTACTTCGAGTGACGACAGTGGCGATGGTGGGGGCGACGGGAGCACGAGTTCGGACGAAACCGATTCGACCGACGGGGGAACTTCGAGCGAGGAAACGACCTCCTCCGACCTGAAGGGTTTCTCCGGGACGATGACCATCTTCCACGCGGGAAGCCTCTCCGCGCCGTTCGACGCCGCCGAGAAGAAAGTCGAGTCGAACTACGACGTACAGGTCAATCAGGAGGCGAAGGGTTCGGTCGATTCCACGCGGAAGATCACCAACCTCGGCCGGGCGGCGGACGTGCTCGGCGTGGCCGACTACCGCCTCCTCCGGGACATGATGCTTCCGAAGCACGCGAAGTGGTACGCGGTGTTCGCGACCAACGCCATGACCATCGCCTACACCGACAAATCGACGGGGTCGGACGAAATCTCCGCCGACAACTGGTGGAAGATTCTCGGGCGTGACGACGTCACGTTCGGGCATTCCGACCCCGCCGCGGACCCGAACGGCTATCGCTCCGTGATGTCGATGAAGCTCGGCGCGATTCCGCTGGACGGCGAGAAACTGTTCGACGAGAGCACGTCGAAGAAACTCATCGACAAGTCCAAGGTCCCGTCGAGCACCGAAACGGACCTCCTCAGTCAACTGCACTCGGGCGACCTCGATTACGCGTGGGAGTATCAGTCCACGAGCGCGAGCCACGACGTGAAGACGGTGGACTTACAGCCCTCGGTGGACCTCTCGAAAGCCACGAAGAAGTACGCCGAACACTACGCGAAGGTGAGCGTGAAGACGGACAGCGCGACGTACACTGGAGCGCCCATCGCCTACGGGATGACGGTCCCGAGCAATGCGAAGAACACCGAGGCCGGGAACGCGTGGGTTGAATACATGATCACGGAGCCAGGAGGGAAGATACTGAAGGACAACGGCTTCAAACCGGTTTCCCCTGCGGTCGTCCCGAAGAGTCAGAAGGACGCGGTCCCCGAGACCATCATGAACGACGCGGAAGCCAAATCGGCACTCGGCCCGCTCAAGCTATAGCCGGACTCCGAACTACCGCCGAGACCCGACACGGACCAATAGAAAACCAATGAGCGATTCCAACTACGAGGACGGGCGATATCGAACGACTTCCACGGCGATGCTCGGTCGGGGGTCGGTCGTACTGACGGTGCTGACGGTCCAAGCACTCGCGTTCGCTCGCTCTACGTGCTCGGCCATCCGACGCTCTACATCGGCGTCGCGCTCGTGAGCGCCGCGCTGTTGGGGTGGCGGGCGAACCGTGGCTGGTTCGGCGTGGCCGCCGCGACGTTCGGCGTCGTCCTCCTGCTCGCGCTCGGCATGCCGTTCGCCATGTTTTTCGTCAATCAAGAACCGGACCTCCTCGTCGAGACGGCCACGTCGTCGGAAGTTCACACGATGTTGTACCTCACTATCTACGGCCCGCTCCTCGCCACGGTTGGGGCACTCGTCTTCGGCGTCCCGCTCGCCTCCCTCCTCGCCCGCGGCTTCACGGGACAGGCGATAGTGGAGAGTCTGGTCGATCTGCCGCTCGTCGTTCCCCACTCGGTCGCCGGAATCCTCATCCTGTTCGGCTTCGGAAAACACGGGCTGTTTCCGGGGATGTCGGTGTTGACCACGATGACCGGAATGGTACTGGCGCTGACGTTCGTGAGCGCACCCTACGCGGTCAACACCACCCGTGAGGCGTTCGAATCCATCGATTCGGGACTCGAATACGCCGCGCGAAGCCACGGCGCGACGCCGTTCGAGACGTTCCGCCGGATTCAGGTGCCGCTCGCGTCTCGCGGCATCGTCACGGGCGGCGTCCTCGCGTGGGCGCGCGGCGTCTCGGAGTTCGGCGCGATTGCCATCGTCGCCTACAGCGTGAACTTCTTTTACCCGTTCACCGGAAAGGAGACCGTCTCACAGCACGCGCCGGTGTACATCCTCGACACGTATCGATCCGCGGGATTGCAACACGCGAGCGCCGTCGCGTTCATCTTGCTGGTGATGAGCGCGGGCATCTTCCTCGTCGTTCGCCTGCTCACGGGAACGAAATCGGGAGGATTCCTGTGAGTTTCGACGTGGACATCGCGGCGACGTTCACCACGGAAGGAACCGATTCGTTCGACCTCGAAACAGAGTTCTCGGTCGAGACGGGCGAGACCCTCGTCGTCCTCGGCCCGAGCGGGAGCGGCAAGACGCTCCTGCTCGAAACGGTTGCTGGCTATCACGACCACGACGGTCACGTCGGGTTCGACGGCCACGACGTGACGGACGACCCGCCGGAAGAACGGGGCTTCGGCTTCGTGTTTCAGGATTACGCCCTCTTTCCGCACATGACCGCGCGGGAAAACGTGGCGTTCGGGGCGCGCTACCACCCGGAAGCACGCGACGCCGATACCGTCCTCGCCGACCTCGGCGTGGACCACCTCGCGGACCGTCGCCCGGAAACGCTCTCCGGCGGCGAGCGCCAGCGTGTGGCGCTGGCGCGTTCGCTGGCCATCCGTCCCGCCGCACTCCTACTGGACGAACCGCTTTCCGCGCTCGACGTGCCGACGCGCGAGGCGCTCCGCGACGACCTCCGGGACCTCGTCGCGGACATCACCGCGATTCACGTCACCCACAATCGGACGACCGCCCGGGCGCTCGCCGACCGAATCGCTGTCATGCGCGACGGTCGTATCGTTCAACTCGGCTCCGTGGAGGACGTGTTCCACCGCCCGGCGACGCCCTTCGTCGCGTGGTTCACCGGATCGAACTGTCTTCCCGTGTCGGCGCTACCGGACGGCACGATTTCCGGGTCGTCGGCGACTCACGTCGCGATTCGGCCGGAGTACGTCGAACTGGATGGCTCGAATCCGACGGCGATGGCGAGCGTCACCCGCATCACGCCGCGGGACGGAGACGATAGGGTAACGCTCACGCTCGGCGACGAGGAGGTGACGGCGTTCAGCAACGCGGCGCTGACGGTCGGCGAGTCGGTGCCCGTGACCCTCCCGACGGACCGTCTCTGGTCGATCGAGGGCGGAAAAGCGGTGGAACCGTCGTCGGCCGCGGTGCGGCGACCGACGATTAGCGGTTTCGGGTAAGAGACCGCTCACCCGAGAACGGCAGCCGCCCCGAGGAACCCGAATCCCATGAATCCGAAGACGAGGAGAGCGTATGCCTCGACCGCGGTGGCGTCCGGGTTTCCGGAGACGGCGAAGGCGACGAAGACTGCGAATGCGAGAAAGAACACACCGAAGGCGACGAGTGCGTAGCGAACCGCCGAATCAGGACGGTCGTACTCCGGTGAATCGGCTTCGACGGCCGCGGAAAATACTGACGCCGCTTCGGTCGCGCGGACTCGGGAAGGACCACGAACCGCGGCGTCGAGACGTTCGACGCGCCCGCAACGTACGACAACCAGTGAACGGTCACTCCGAGGAGTGCGAAGCGGCGGACGTTCGCCAGTCCGTCCAGCGGAACGTCCCGGTCCCGGTACGTCATCGTTTGAGCCACGGCGTCGATTTCTCCCTCTGACCGGACTGCTGAAACGAGTACCATCGGAACCGCGATGAGGGAAAATAGGGAAACGAAGGTGACGAGGTTTCCGAACCCGAGCGTCAGATAGACCACGCCAACGCCGAACAACGACGAGACGAACAGCCAGCGGCGGTCGAGCGACCACGGGCCATCGGTCGACGCGAAAAGCGGTCGAACGTGGGTCTCCCACCTGAAGACGGCGAGCAGGAGCGCGACCGCCAGCGCGCCGCTCGGAATGGGGTTCCCATCCAGCACCAGCATTGCCGAGACGAACACTGCGAACACCGGCATCCCGAAGATGACGCCGAACGAGCAGTACGACAGCAACCGAAGCACCCGCGAGTCAGCAGGTGTGATCGACCACTCGATTCGGTGCGTTCCGGTAGCCATATCTCCGCATTCTTTTCAACGAATTATAATTTCATGGGTGTGTTGTGAACGATCAGTTCGTCTCCAGCGGATAGTCGTCGCCCAGCCACCAGACGATGAACTCAATGATAACCGGCTTGACCTCACGGAGTTTCCGGGTCGCCTCGTACTCGACGTGCGGTGGAATCTCGTCGTACGAGCGTCGGGTGACGAGGTCTTGCTCGACGAGGTCGGAGAGTCGCGCCGAGAGGGTCGTCCGTGGAATCTCCAGTTCGTCGCGGAGTTCGTTGAACCGCCACGGGGACTGTGACGCGGCGACCGTCGAAGCGATCAGCATCATGTGCGACTTGCTGAAGAAATCGAACATCTCCTGTTTTTTCTCGACCATCGCTTTGGTCTTCTCGTCCGTTTTGACCGCCATCGTCGGCTCCTTCTGATGTTCGGGTTCGGAAGTCATTTCGTCCATTCACCCACTCCGCGTCTCACACCTATAATCCTTGGTTCGACTATAGTCGTCCTCGTGGTCGTTCTACCACGGTATCGGCCGCCGGAGTTAGTATGATTCGTCGTACTTGGTGTCGTGATAGGAACTTGACCTCTTATCTCGTTCGATGGCTTTCCCTAACTCGGAAGGAAACCAATGGAATACACGACACTCGGCGGTACGGGAACGACGGTCAGCAGAATCTGTCTCGGTTGTATGGGTTTCGGTCGCTCGAACGGTGCGGGTGCCGATGCATACTACGTCTCAGCCGACGAGGAGCTAGCTTCCGAAGTCATCGACCGAGCGATAGACCTCGGAATCAACTTCTTCGATACGGGGACTTTCTACTCGAACGGTGAGTCCGAGGAAATCCTTGGCAACGTCCTCTCCGAATACGACCGCGACGAACTCGTGGTTGCGACCAAGGTTGCACCTCGACACCCTACCGACGAGGAGGACAACGCGGGCGGACTTTCGCGGAAGGCACTCGAACAAAAAATCGAACACAGCCTCGACAGATTGGGGATGGACACCATCGACCTCCTTCACATCGCCCGGTGGGATTACGATACTCCCATCGAGGAGACGCTCAAAACGCTCGACGATGCGGTGCGACGCGGCAAGGTTAGATACATCGGCGCGAGTTCGATGTGGGCGTACCAGTTCGCGAAAGCATTGTACACCAGCGACTCGCTGGACCTCGAACGCTTCGTGACGATGCAGAACCATTACAACCTCGTGTATCGCGAGGAAGAACGAGAAATGAACCCGCTCGCGAGGACGGAGGGGGTGGGCCTCATTCCGTGGAGCCCCCTCGCCGGGGGCTACGTCGCCCGTCCGCACGAGGAGCAGGATCAATTGCGGCCTTCCCCCGGGGAGGGTTCACTTTACGACTCCGAAGCGAGCCGCGAGATCAACGAGCGCGTGCAGGAACTCGCGGACGACATGGGTGTCTCGATGGCCCAGATCGGCCTCGCGTGGCAGCTTTCGAAGGAAGGAGTCACGGCTCCGATCTACGGCACCACGAGCGTCGAACACCTCGAAGACGCCGTCGAAGCCGTCGAACTCGATCTCTCCGACAGCGACATCGACTATCTGGAAGAACCCTACGAACCGGTCGAAGTAACGGACAACTTGTAGACGCTTGCGAATCAGTCGCTTCCGGGAGCAGCCACCGTCCCGCGCCCGAGCACGTCCTCGACCACGTCGAGCGCGTCGGCCTGTTCGTCGGGCATGACTTCCAGCACGACGATGCCGTCGTAGCAGTCATCGAGGAGCGAGATTAGCCGCTCCATCTCCATCGTTCCGGTGCCGAACGCCAAGCCGTCGGTGGTTTTGGTCCCGTCACAACAGTGGATGACCGGTATCGAGTCGCCGTGCTCGGTCAGCAGGCCCTCCAGCAGGGGAAAGAAGTCCGCTTCTGCCGTGTAGAAGTGGGCCGTATCGAGGACGAGCGACAGTCCCTCCTCGAAGAGGACGTTTTTCAGGAAGTGGGTGCTGTGGCCCGTCGAGTTCTCGAACCCGTTCGGGACGGTGATATCGACCCTGTCGAGGACGTAGTCGAGGTTACTCAGCGGGATTTTCGTGGAGTGGACGACGAGCGTCGCGTCGAGTCGTTTACAGAGGTCGTTCGTCAGTTGGACGTATTCGAGTTGTTCGAGGTCCACGTGCGGCGTGTGAACCGAGGCGATTTCGACCTCGGCGTCCCGGCACGCGGCGACCGTTTCTTCCATTGCGTCCAAGTTCTCCGGCGAGAGGTGGAGTTCGACGGCATCGAATCCACGCTCGGCCGCGGCTTGCAACTCCGCTTCCGTTGGGGGGCACTTTCCGACGACTTGCATCGAATCATCATAGCGGCTAATGTTTCAAATACGTATCGTGATCCATCTCGCCGTCATATCGCAGTACAACCGCCATACAGCGCCGTGAAACAGGAATCAATACTATCAGAATATATTAAATTTATTCTATTTGGAACCTGTGCGGCGGTCCACGATGCGCGCTCGGGAAGTCACTTCACTGCACTGCACTCCCGCCACCTTCCCATCTCATCCGATACCCCACCGCACCCCACTTCACTCCACTCCCACTCGATACCTTGCTTCACTCCATCCACCCCACCTCCGACGACTACCTCGCCCCGTGTTTTTGGTCGCCCGGCGCGAATTCCCGGCATGAACGTCACCGTCCTCGGCACGGGGGGAACGATTGCGAGCACGGGCCAAGAGACCGGCGCGGTCCCGACCCAACGCGGGGAAGCACTCATCGAGCGAGTTCCGGAATTGGACGAGTACGGCGACATCGCCGTCGAACAGGTGGCGCAGGTTCCGAGCTACGAGATGACCGCCGAAACGCTCGAATCCATCCGCGAGCGGGTGGCGGAACTGGACGGAGATTCGACCCGCGATGCCGTCGTCGTCACGCACGGCACGGACACGATGGAGGAGACGGCGTACTATCTGGATGTGACCCTCAATCCGAACACGCCGGTGTTCCTGACCGGTGCGCAGCGTCGCCCGGACGAACGGGGTTTCGATGGTTCGACGAACCTCGTCACCGCGTTCGCGGCGGCTGAGGCGTTCGCGGAAAAGGACGGAAGCGGAACCTACGTCGCCTTCGACGAAAAAATCCATTCGGCGCGGTTCGCCACGAAGGTCCACACGTCGCAACTCGACGCCTTCGCGTCGCCTGACATCGGCCCGGTGGCGACCCACGACCGCAGCGGCGTTCGAATCCTCCGCCAGCCACGGAGCGAATCCGTGCACATCCCGGACGCCTCGCTCGACCCCACCGTCTTCGTCGTCGGGAGCGGTGCCGGAGTGGACGAACGACTGGCCGCCGCCGCGCTGGACGCGGGCGCGGACGGTCTGGTCGTGAACGGCACGGGACTCGGCAACGTCACCGCGGAGTTGGGTGAGTTCGTGCAGTCGGCGATTCGGGACGGCACCCCCGTCGTCGTCACCTCCCGTTGTCTCGCCGGTCGAACGACGCCGGTTTACGGAAACGCGGGCGGCGGCGAGACGCTGCGGGACGCTGGAGCGATTTTCGCTGGTGACCTTCCGGCACAAAAGGCGCGGCTCAAGTTGGTGCTGGCGCTGTCGAAGCACGGCGGTGAGGATGAAAAGAAGGACTACAAAGCACTCCGTGCGCTCTTCGACGCCGAAACGTACTGACTCCTCAGACGTATCGCGTTTCGCTCTCGTACACGGACGGGTCGTCCTCGTACTTCCGCGCGATTTCTTCGAGCGTGAGGAACTCGGCGTCCTCGTGGCTCTTCACGTACTGGATGAACTCCTCCAGCAGCGGAATCATGTGTGGCAGGCCATGGATGTCCGGGTGGATGGTCAGCGTGTAGACGCCCGCACCGCGGCGGTTGTAGAGGAAATCGAACTGCGCCTCGTAAATCTCCTCGTGAATCATTCGCGGACTCGCGTAGCCCGCGTTGTAGTTCGGCTGTTTGATGAACTGCATCGGCGGGATGTCGTCTCGGAACCAGCTGATGGGTATCTCGACCACGTCCGTTTCCTCGCCGTACTCGTACGGTTCCATCCACGATTCGGCGTCGTTCTCGTACTCGATTTTCGTCCAGTCGTCGCCCTTGCGCACGTACCCCGGTTCGAACTGCCGTTCCATCAGGCTGCTGTCGTAGAGGAAGTCGTGCTCTTCGAGCAGTTCGGGCGTGTTCTCGCTGAACTCCCACCAACTCGCCCGGTGGCCGACGGGTCTGTCGCCGGTAATCTCCTCGACGAGGTCCATCGAGGCCTGCATGATGGCGTCCTCCTGTTCTCGGGTCAGGCTGGTCGGGTTCTCGTGGCTGTAGCCGTGAATTCCGATTTCGTGGCCGTCATCGGCGATGGCCTCGACGTTCTCCCGAAACGTTTCGATGGTGTGGCCGGGGACGTACCACGACGTGGTCACGTCCTCCTCCTCGAACAGTGCCAGCATTCGCGGAATCCCCTCGTTTCCGGCCGAGAGCCCGCGCGACAGGTCCGCGGGCGAATCCTCCCCGCCGTACGAACCGAGCCATCCCGCGACGCAGTCCGCGTCGATACCGATTGCGACGTCGATGTCTCCCATAGCACCGCGACTACCACGGCGCTCTGCAAAACGGTGCTGGCTACTGAATCCGAAAATTCGAGGACCAGAAAATCGAAACCCGAAACCCGAAATTCGAAAGTCCTGAAGTCCGAGCCCCGATTACTCGTCCGATGCGGCTTCGATGATGAAGTACGCCGCGACGACGCCGAGTATCGAGACGGCCATACAGAGCAACATCGCCCGGCCGAACGCGGAGACGAAGGCCACGTGGACGATTCGCTCCACCTGCGATTCGACTTCCGGGGCGAGGTGTTTGAGCGTCGCCTCCGCGGCGTCGGACCCGGACAGCAACCCCTTGATCTCCTGTCTGTCGGATGCATCCAGCGCCGCTCCGGCCTTGACGAGCAGTTCGGCCAGTTTCTCGTTCTCCAGCGTCTTGAACAGGGCACCGGTCACCGCGACCCCGAAGACGGCCCCCAGGAGCCGAACCATCCCCAACACGCCGGACGCTTCACCGCCCTTCGCGTCCGGCAGCGCTCCCATCCCGACCGTGTTCGAGAGCGTGTACGCCACTCCGATCCCGGTTCCGGCGAGGACGAGTGAGACGAGGATGGTGACCAATCCGCTCGTCGGGGTGACGCGGGTGAGGAAGACGAACGCGACTGCCATGAGTGCCATACCACCGACCATCGAATTTCGGACGCCGAGCCGCGTCGAGACGTCGTTCGTCCGTGCTTCCAACACCACCAACGGAACGGTGAACGCCAGGAATACCAGTCCGGTTCGTAACGGGGAGTAGTCGAGGATGTTCTGGAGATACAGCGTCATGTAGAACAACAGCGCACCGAACCCGTAGTTCACGACAAATCCGACCGCGTTCGCGCCGAGGAAGTCCCGGTTCGCGAAGAGGTCGAGTTCGATCAGCGGGTCGTCGGTACGCCGCTCGATGACGAAAAACGCCGCGAGCAACAGCACCGCTGCGCCGAGTGCGCCGATGACGAACGGTGACCCCCAGCCGAGCGTGTCACCCTGTTGAATCGCGAGCACTAGCGCGACGAGACCGCCGGTAACGGTCACGAGACCCGCAAAATCGACGTGATGGCCGACCGTCTCGTCACGCGATTCGCGCACGGCCGCGAGCGTCAGGATGACCGCCACCGCCGCGAGCGGAACGTTGAAGAAGAAAAACCAGCGCCACGACACCATCTGGGTGAGGACGCCGCCGACGAGGGGCCCGGCGGCCAGTCCGAGGCCGGAGATGGCGGCCCAGAGCGCGATACCTTTGCCGCGTTCCTTCTCGGGGAAGGCGTGACTGACTATCGGTAGCGACGCCGCGAAGAAGGCCGCCGCGCCCAGGCCCTGCACCACGCGGGCCGACACGAGCCACAGTTCGCTTTGGGAGAATCCGGCGAACGCCGATGCGGCGATGAAGACGGTGATCCCGATGAGCAGGACGCGCCGCCGACCGAAGATGTCCGACAGCCGACCGAACGCCACCATCGGCGCGGCGAACGCGAGCAGGTAGGCGTTGATGGTCCACTGGAGCCCCGTGGTCGAGATTCCGAGGTCCCGACCGATGGTCGGAAGCGCGACCGTGAGACCGTTGAAATCCACGCTGACCAGAATCCCGGCGATGCCGATGGCCACCACCACCCACCACTTCCGGTTTTGTTCGGTGATCGTAGGTACGCGATTCGCTAGTTTCGTCGTGGTAGTTCCCATCTGTCTCCACCCCTTACAGTCGCATCCGAAGAGCGCAACCGTGCGACAGCTGTTCTCCTGCGTTGTCGCTTCATTACGCCGTTGACGGGCATAAACATGTAGCAGATTAAATCAGAACCGTCGTCATTTCAGCGAAGTCTCACGTCCCTACTCGAAACGTCCGGGGGACAACTGCCGGAGCATCGGCGACGATTCGCCGTCCACCGCTTCGGATATCAGCTGTCCGACGACGGGCGCTCGGGTGATTCCGAGACCGCTCATGCCGACGGCGTGATAGTAGCCTTCCGTGTCCCCCTCACCGACGATCGGCAGGCCGTCGGGCGTGACGGTTCGGTAACCGATCCATCCCGTCTCGCGGCGGAAGCGGTCGGCGTCGAAGCCGAGTTCCGAGAGCAGTTCCCGCGCTCGCCGTTCGAAGTCATCGTCGGGGGAATCTCCGGTAGTGGGAGTCGCATCCTCGTCCGCTCGAAACTCGGTGTTGTAGTGGCCGACGTACAGTCCCTTCGCGTATCGACGGACGTAGAGTTCGTTCTCGAAGAGGGTGAACGGAATTTCGGTATCCGCGTCGTCGGGCGTCTCGAATCCGACGATGGGACCCGCCGTCCGGCGAACGGGGAGGTCGTCCATCCCGTCCACGTCAACCGCCCACGGTCCGGCGGCGTTCACCACCGCATCGACGGCCACCGTTTCATCGTCCAGTTCGATTCCCGTGACGCGTCCGGACTCGATTTCGACGCCCCTCACTTCCGTCCCGCTTCGAATCGTCGCGCCCGCGTTCCGTGCTTTTTCGGCGTACAGTTCCGCGATAGCGACGGGATCGAAGTGGCCGTCTTCGGGCGTCGAGAGCGCGCCGACGGCGCGCTCGTCGTCGTACGGCCTTGCGTCCGGGAGAATCTCCGCGTCGATTCCCGCGTCCCGGAGCGAATCCGCGTACTCCCGATACGCCTCCAGCGTCGAATCCGACCACGCGACGTGGAGCAGTCCCGTTTGCGTGTACGCCAGTTCGCCGTCCTCGATGAATACCGAGTACTCGTCCCACGCCCGCCGTCGGAGTCGATGGGCGAACCCGCTCGGCGGCACCGCCTGCCACACGAACACGGCCATCGAGGCGGCCGTCGTCCCGCCGCCGATATCGTCCCGTTCGAACAGTTCCACGTCGTGACCGCGCTCCGCGAGGTGGTACGCACAACTCGTGCCGATGACGCCGCCGCCGATGATGCCGACAGTCATGTATCCGTTTGCGAGATGGTTTCGAGGGGACCTGAGTGTTGCCCGCGTGCCGTTACAGGAGCGTCAGTGTCACTAACCGATAAAAAATAATATATCCGATTGTATTCGAAACCTAACAATATGGTCCTTCCGAAAACCGAACGCCCCTCCTCCAAACTGGGGTACTTCCGCAACACACCGATGTTCGTCGTCGTCGCCGTGACGATGGCGATTTACGTCGTCGCACGCCTCCTATTCCTCCACTGGGGAGAGATTCAGACACCCGCTGACGCCGCCGAGGAGTTCATCATCGGAACGCTCGGTTGTTATCTGGGAATCTGTCTCATCGATTTCGTGTGGGACGCCCTGTTCTACTGATTCGAACCAAAAAGGATTCGAGTCGGACGGTTCGAGTTATCGCTTCTCGCCGACTTCGACGCAGCCACCCGACTCTGACGAGCGGTAAATCGCGTCCATCACGCGCTGGGTGGTGAGCGCCTGCTCGATGGTGTTGAATTCGGGTGATTGTCCGGCCACAACGGCGTCGAGGAAGCGCTTGTCGCTTCCCTTCCAGCCGACGTGGTCGATGGAGGCGTCACTGACGGTGGATTCCACGAGGTGGTCGGGACCGTGCGATTTCGCTTCCAGCATCGTCAGTTCGTCGCCGCCGAGGTCGAGACGCGCGCCCGCTTCCGACCCGCGAACGACGAACTCCTGACTCTCGGCCTCGTTGGTCGCCCACGCGGCTTCGAGCGAGATGGTCCGGTCGTCGGCACAGCGGATCAGCGCCGTCGTCGAGTCCTCGACGTCGAACACGGCTTCCTCGGTGGCATCGTACCAGTCGTCCGGGTCCACGTAGTCGTCCCGATTCCCGAACTGGTTGCGGGTGACGCCGAACACGGTCTCGACCGGCGGGAAGTCCATCAGATACAGCGCGAAGTCGATGGCGTGAACGCCGATATCGACCACGACGCCGCCGCCCGAGAGTTCCTCGTTGGTGAACCACGAACCGACACCGGGGATGCCGCGACTGCGGATGTAGTTCGCCCGGATGTGCCGAACGTCGCCGAAGTGACCCGCGTCCTGATACCCCTTGAACAGTTCAGCCGCGGTCGAGACGCGGTTGTGGAAGTTCACCATGCAGAACCCGTCAGCCTCCCGCGCGGTTTCGGCCATCCGTTCGGCGGCCTCCAAACTGTCGGCGAGCGGTTTCTCACAGAGCACGTCGTAGCCGTGTCCGAGCGCGGCGACGACGGCGTCCTCGTGAAACGCGTTCGGCGTGGACACGGCGACCGCGTCGAGGTCCTCGTTCTCGTACATCGTCTCGAACTCCTCGTAGGTTCTCGCGCCGAACTTCGTCTCGAAATTCTCGCGAATATCGGGGACAATGTCGGCACCCGCAACGACCTCGTGGCCGAGTTCGGACGCGTTCGTCGCATGGGTCTGGCCCATGAATCCCAAGCCGACGACACCGAGGCGAACTGGTTCTCCTTGCATGGCTACGGAAACGGGCGACTGAATAAAATATGTAGGCATAACGGCGAAACCTATCACGAACGCGTTCGGCTATCGCGTTCGAACGACGAGCGTGTGGTTTTCTCCGGGTTCGTCCCGTACCGATGACCCGAACGATGGACCCCGAAGTCAGGACCCTATTCGCTCCGAAACTTTCGATCGTTGGCCACTTCCTCTTGCTCTCCATTCCGCTCCCGCCACCATCTTCGAATCCGATCGTCGACGCGGGAACCGAGTAGCCACGCCGACCACGACAGTTCGTACCGCTGGCGGTCGTGTTCGGGGAACCGGCGATTTTCGGTCATACTGAAGTTCACGAGTGCGACGAACACGATACCCCCGACGGTGTTACCGAGAACGACGGGAACGAAGAAGTGAATGAACACCGAAACGAGGGTTTCGCTGCCGACGAAAACCAGAAAGAGCACTTCACAGGCACCGGCGATGCAGTGGAACAAGTCGGCAATGGGAATGAGTATGATGATGACGTAAACGATGATGAAGCGAGAAATCGTCTCCCGCGCCGCGTGTATCAACCAGACCATCGTCGCCACGAGACCGCCCGCGAAGACTCCTTTGTAGAAGAGTGCCCACCACGCCGTTCCCATCGCGTGCTCGCCGAAGAGACGGGCAGTGTCGGCGACCCTCGGGTCGAAAATCCCCGTCTTGGCGAGGAGATACGCAGTGAGTCCCGCGCCGATGACGTTCGCCGCGAGCACGATGCTCCACAACCGGAGCAGTTGCGGAAGGCTTGCGAGGCGCGTCAACACGAGCGTTACCGGCGTCAGTGTGTTTTCGGTGAACAGTTGGTAACTGCCGATGACGATCATCACGAATCCAACGGGATACAGCAGGTTGCTCAGCCCCACATTGTCCGGATACGCGGTCGTCATCGCCGCTTGTGCGAGGAACGTCGCTCCGATGCTCAATCCGGCGGCGAGGCCGCTGAAGAACAGCAACCGCGTGCTCCGTTCGATCTCCTCGTCCGCCGTCGCCGTCACGCGCTGGAAGATTTCGTCCGCCGAAAAACGGTCGCGAACGGCCTCGCCAGCGGCGGGTGCACCCCGCCGCGAACGATCGATCGTCTCCCGAAGCTCCCGGTTTTCCGGCTGTAACGTCCGCTGAATATCGGTGAGATCACCGGCGTCGGCAATCGCTTCGAGGAGGGATTCGAACTCGTACGCACCGTCGTAGCGTTCGCCGTTGACGAAGAACGTCGGCGTCGCGTTCGCGCCGCTGTAGATGCCGCTCTCGAAATCCTCCCTGACTCGCTCTTCGTACACCCCGCGGTCGAGTTCGTCCGCGAACCGATCGACGTCCATTTCGAGTTCCTCGGCGTAACTGATCAGATCGGCGCGGGTGAGCGCGTCCTGATGCTGATACAGCAGGTCGTACATCTCCCAGAACCGTCCCTGCGCCGCGGCCGCCTCCGACGCCTCGGCGGCCCGCTGTGCGAGCGGATGCTGCTCCGTCAACGGAAAGTGCCGGAAGACGAAGCGAACTCGGGTCCCCAGTCGGTTCAAAATCCGACGGACGATGGGATAGAAATCGCCGCAGTAGGGACATTCGAAATCGCCGTACTCCACGAGCGTCACCGGCGCGTCGTCGGACCCGCGGACGTGATCCGTCTCGTTCACCGGCACCGTTAACGTCCGATTCTCGGTTTGACTCATCTGAAACCCACCCCGTCAGCCCCTCGACTGACCTGGTACAATAGTCGCTGTCACAGTGAAAGACGAGTAACAGGATAACGCTGTCGCCGGTACGTGGACCACCGTCGAACTATAACGGATGCGGAGAGGAGCCGTTTCGATTCGGAATCCGTACGAGACGATTGCATTCAACCTCGCGTTTCCACGGCGAGCGTCGTCTCGTACCTCCCTCGCTCCATCGTCACCCGAACGTCGAACGCCACCGCGAGGACGTGCGTTTCGCCGTCCCGATTCTGAACGACGACTCCTTGTTTCGCCTCGCACGCCCCGAACTGTCGATTCGGACCGCGTGTTTCCGGACAGTGCTCGTTCGCCCACGATTGGGCCGCCGACTCGTTGTATTCGACCTGATACACCGTCCCGGATTCGACGCGAGACGAGCGGAGCGAGTCGAGCGTCCCCTGCAAATCGGTGCGAATCGTCGAGACGGCGGCGTCCCGTTGCTGCCAGCGATACGACTCCGGAACCCCGCTCCCGGCACCGTGAACGCCGCGCGAGAGGACTCGCTGTGCGTTTTGGACGGGCGCGTCGTACTCGCCGCTCGCGGCCACGTCCCCGCTGTAGCCCAGTTGGAGATACGCGAAGAGTATCGGCGTCAACGCGACGGCGACGAGTGCCGCCGCGCCGAGGACGAGTTGGGCGCGGTCGTTCATACGTACCACACCCAAATCGTCACGTCGCCGTTCGCCGTCGTCACCGTGGAGTGGCCGACCGGAACGCCTGCCGGTTTCCGATACCCGACGGACCCGTACGGCGTTTCGACCCGGAACATGAGGTTGTCCGGGAGGATGCGGTCGACGCGATGTTCGAGCGCGCTTTTCTCGCGGCGGAACGATTTCGGCGAGTCGATAATCTCCGCCAGTCGCGTCGTTCCTTGGTGCCTCGGGGCGTCGTTCATGAGTACGTTTCCGGCGTCCTTCGCGTACATGTCCAGTTGCGTCCCTCTCGTGTGTGGCGCTGGAACGCCGAGCGCGAAGCCCATCGTAACGCCGAGGATGAGCACGACGCCGATTCCGGACTCCACGATGGAGAGGGAGAGTTGAGCGCGGGATTTTCGGTCACCCATCGACGGTCACCGCCAGAATCGATTTCCGGGTTTCGGCCGGATAGTACGTCACACGGACGCTTCCCGTCGGGAGTGTTCCGTTCGTGTCGAACGTGAACCGCGTCGTCTCGAACCGGGAGAGCGACACGTGAAACTCCCCGTCGAGACCCGACTCGTTTCGGAGAACGACTCGCCCGTTCGCTCGAACGGTGCTCACCGTCGTCCCGTCCGGCGGGTGAACGACGAGCGTCGCGTTCGGCGTACGCCGCGGCAGCGTGAACTGTGGATCACCTCCCGACAGCGGCGGTGTCCGCGTCGCCGCACTCCGATTCTCGACCAGCACGATACGGCGAATCGTCGTGCCGTCCGAGGGAGACCCGCGTTCCGCAAGAATCGTGTCCCCGAGCCTGATTCGAACGTCGTGATTCCCGAGGACGGGAAACAACGTCATCAGGCGGGTTGCGTTCAGATTCGCTACTTTCGTCCCGTCGAGGACGTTCGCCCGAATCGTCAGCGGACCGTCCGCGGACACGAACCGTTCGCTCGTCGCGACGGCGATTCGGCGCTTCGTCGGGGTCCTGTCCGCGCCGACCAACGCCCTATCGGCGATACCGACGCTCAATCCCGTCACCATCGTCAGGATGAGGAGGGCGACCGCCAGCGCGGGCAGGTTCATCTGCCCCCGCGGTCGTGGTCTCGGAGGTCGCTCGTCCGTCCCCTTCCGGTTCATCGATTCGTCCCCCGTTTCCCGCGTTTCAGTTCCACGATGAGACCGTCCGGTCCGCCGTGTACCGCGATGATGGCGGGGTCATAACTCGACCAGTGTCCGCGTACCGTCGCGACACGGGACGGAAGCGAGAGTCGCACGCTCGAATTCGAACCATCGTCCGAGCGGTGGAGCGTCAGCGTCCGTCCGTTCGCGCGGATGACGTACTCGTGGCCGTGAATCGTCTCCGGCAGGGAGACACGCATTCGTACGTCGACGTTCGTCCCATCGGCGGGAACCGACTGCTGAACCCGTTCCGCCGTCTTCGAGAGGACACGGTCGCCGACTTCGTGGCCGACGGCGGCCCTGTACTTCGGAACCGCGCCACTGTACAGCGTCGTCGTCAGCAGTCCGATGTACAGGACGACGAGTCCCGCTTCGAGTGCCTTGCCGATGACGGGGCTAACGGCGCGGTCGTCACGGAACCGCCTGTCGGTTTCGCGGCTTCGATGTTTTTCGTTCGTTCTCCGTCTCCGAGCGTCCATCATTCGACCTCCGTTCGCATGTCGTGGACGACGAGATAGGCGAACCGTCGCCCCGGGTATTTCGCCACGACGCTTTGGATACCGTCGTCGTCTAAGTCCCGAACCGTCGTCGTGGCGTTCTGCCGCTCGAAGTAACGCCGCCACGCGCCGGGCGTCCTCGTCTCGATTGCGATTCGGTAAGTGCCGTTGCCGAGCGTCGTCCGGTTGTGCGTGACGTTCGTGCGAACGAGTGCGGATTCTCCGCTCGTGGAGACGACGGTTTTCCTCGAAGCGTCGAGTTTCGGTGCGCCGACGACGAGGACACCACCGCGCCGCGAGGACGTTATCGGCGGGCGTGCGTACATCTGCCCGCCGTCGTTCGTCCCTCGGACGACCGCACCGGCCACGTACGTGACCCGCCTGTTTCCGCTCGTGAAAACGAGCGCATCGGTCTCAACTGTCCAAACAGTGCCGGAGTCGTCGAGGACTCGAAGCTCCCGGCTCTCGGTCGTCAGTCTGCCGTTCGAAAAGGAGATCCGACCGCGATGGATTCCCGTGGTCTCGACGGGAGCGAGTGCGTGGCTCATGTCGTTTGCGACACGCGCCGAGTCCGCTGTCGCGGCGTTGCTTTGAACGACCATCCCGACGCTGGCCGTCAGCGAAGCGAGCGAAAGCATGACGACGCCCAGGAGGAGCGCGACGCCGACGACGTTCGATTGGGCGCGAGTCGTGCGGTCCGGACGGGTTGTCGAGGTCATACCATTCCCGCCCCTGCGAAGACGAAGTACGCGATCGCGACGAGTGCGGCCGAGTGAAGCAGTGCTTCGTAGAACCCGCGGCTCGCGTAGCCCGCGAACCAGCCACACGCGAGCATGGTCGCTTGGGTGACGACGTAAAACCGATATCGGTCGCGGGTCGGTTGCACCGCGTTCGGGTCGAGCGCGAATCCGGCGTTCGACGAGGAGACCGTCGATAGCTGTGCGAAACTGTCGAGGACGTACGTGTTCACGGCGACCATGATACCGACGACGAGCAGTGCCGTCGTCCACCCGACCACGACGTACACGAGCATGTTCGAACGCAGCGACTTCTTCTGGTGGTACAGCCGCCCGATTTCGACCTGTAGCGTGTCGAAGACGGTTTCGGTATCCCCGCCGACATCCAGGGTTCCGGTGACGAGACCGATGGTTTGGTCGGCGAGCGGCGTTCCAACTTCGTCGACGAATCGGGTGAGGGCATCGCGTCGGAGGTCACCTTCGCGGCTGGTGAGGTTCGCACTGAACGCGAGGTCATTGACGTTCGGTTGAAGCGCGCCGAGATCCACGTCGCGGGCGACGCGCTCGACGGCGGTCGAGAACGGTCGCCCGAGACTGACGTGGCTCGACACGGCGTGGACGAAATCCTTTATTTCCCGATCTTTCGCGTCGTCACGGCGCGAGCGCCGTACCGACACCAACCCGACCGGAAGGGCGAACGCGACGTACGAGAGCAGGACGACGTTGGTCGGCGTGTAGCCGAGGGAGAGGAGAAGCGTTCCGACGACGACCGCCGCCGGACCGAACGCGACGATGGTATTTGCGGGATTGATGAACACCGTCCGCAAGAAATCGGTGACGTCCCCCGACCGTGCGTGACCTGGCGGGGATTGGTCCACGGGGCGGAGCGACGACACCATCACCGCAGCACCGGCACCGATAACGAGGATGAACGCCCCGCTCCCGTAGATGATGAACGCACGAACCGAGAGCGCACCGAACGGTGCCGGTGCGGGTGCCGCCAACCCCGGCGCGAGGACGCTCATCACGGTCAACACGATGACGAGCAACGCCGGAATGACGAGCAGGACGATGAACATCTCCGCCAGCAGTTCGAGGAAATCCTGTGCCTGTTCGTGAGAGCGGGACTGACTGTGGCTCAACATCCGCCCCTCCATCTGGAGATACTGCTCCAGCGTGTCGGGACCCTGTTCGGCGTGTTCGCGGAATTTGAGCAGAAACGGCGCGAGCACGTCCCGCGATGGCGTGTCGCGGGCGACGATTCGCAAGCCGTCATCGACGCTCCCGGTCAGGGCGGCCTTGTTCAACACCTTTCGGAACGCGACCGCGGTTTCGCCGTAGGACTCCTCCCGGTCGGCGACCTTCCGAAGCATCGCGATCAGATCGTCGCTCCCCGACGAAAGTGCGCGGAGATAGCGTACCGCGCCGGGGAGCGTCCGTTCGATGTTCGACCGACGTGCACTCGCCGCCCAGCCGAGATACAATCCGCCGAACCACACCGTCGTCCGTTTTCCGACCGTCGCACAGACGACGGCGAGTATCGCTGCGGCGTCCACGCGGGACACGGACGGAATAGTGAGTTTCTCCAACACCGGTACGCCGCCGTGAAAGAACGACACGAGATGTGCGAGGACGGACGGAGGGATTGCGAGTATCAATACCCCCGTCCACGCGAACAGCGCCAGAAAGACGACCCACGAGAGACCGTAGGTCCGTGAGAGAAACACGTCGAAACTGGCGTTCACGTCCGTCGCGCGGTACCGCTTTCGGTCCCGGTCGTGTCGCCTGTGATCGGCGTGGCGCGAGAACAGCGCGTACAGCGCGCGGTCGAGGATGCCGAGGGAAGAGCCAGAGCCAATGGAGTTTCCCATGCCGTTCCCGTTCGCCGTCGTGTTCGGGGACTCTGTGAGACTCATCCGCTCACCTCCCTCGAAACCCGCTCCACCGTCGCCGCCTCGTTGTTCTGGAGGTCGGCGAGGAACGAGAACAACTCGTCGAAGTCGGTCATCCCCTCGCGCTCCAGATACTGCACGTAGTGGTGTTTGCGGTGGAACTCCGTCTCGACCTCCTCCACGCTTCTGTCGGTGCGGTGGGCGAGTCGGTCGAAGAACTGAAAGCCGATTTCGTGGTCGTCGTCGCCGAGTCGCGGATGGTCGTACTTCGTGTGGAACGTCCCTTCGTGGTCGCGCCACGCGACCGTGTTCCAGTGAATCGTCGTGCCGTCCTTTCGAATCGTTCCACAGCGACCGTCCAACTCGGCCAGTTCGTCTTTGTTCACGAGTTCGATGACCTCGCCGACGTAGCGCTCGCCGTTGACGTTTCGCGGGAAGACGACGAGGTCTATCTCCCGGAGCAGATACGACGAGAGCCCCTGTTCGACCACGCGGTTGACGAGCTTCTCGATGTTTTCCGCGTGCGTGGTGCCCAGGAGTCCGTGTCCCGTGTTGAGCGATTCGGCGAACGTCTGGAAGGAAGCGGGGGTGTTGATTTCGGCGATGACCTCGACGTCCGGGTTCAGGTAGTTGCACTCGGTCATCAGGTCGGCCATCGTCACCCGCTTGTAGTCGTTTTCGTGGTCGCGGGTGGTGAGCGAGACGCCGGTTTCGTGTGGCAGACGAACCTCCCGTGACCCCTCGTCGATACTGATGGGACGGTCGCGGTACGGGATGAACGGCATGTGCGCGTTCATCAGCGTCGTCTTGCCGACGCCGGTTTGGCCCGAAAACAGCGCGACGCCGTGGTGCTCGTACAGTTGCCAGAGCAAGGTGACGATTTCGGTGGAGATGCTTTCGGTGTTCAGCAGGTCGACCGGCGTCATCGTATCGGGTGCCTGTTTTCGGATCGAGATGTGCGGCCCGCCCTCGCTGATGACCGGCAGGGCGACGGCACAACGGATCGTCTCCTCGTCGGCCACACCGTCGGGGGACAGGTTGACCTTCGCACTGGGGTTGCTGGCGTTGAGTTCGACACCATCGGAAGCGGCCATCTGGGTGACGACGTTGACGAACGCCGACTCGTCCTCGAACGAGAGGTTCGTCGGGATGCGCTCGCCGTGGCCGATGGCGTGACCGCGGGGAATCACTTTGATCCGTTCCCCGACCTCGTTCGCCTCGATGTCTTCGAGCAACCCGTCACGGATGGGAATCGTGAGTTTGCCGTGTCCGACGTAATCCCGAAGGACGTAGTACACGAGGTCCGAGAGACGGTCGTCCGAAAAGCGATGGTCCACGGGCGGAACGGCGAGGTCGTACTCCGCGAGCGCCGTCCGGACGCGATACTTCGCCGCGTCGAACCACGCGCGGGTGTTTCGGGCGGTGAGTCGCCGCGAGAGGAACTGTTTCGCGCGTTCGCGGACGAACGCCGCTCGGTCGTCCACGATGTCGCCGACGTGGGTCTCCCAGATTCGGTCCTTACACTCCGTGATGAGTCTGTCGTCGTCCGGCAGGAGGTTGGGTTCGAGGACTGCGTACTTCGTCGCAAAGGAGTCCGTTCCGAGCAGGTGTTCCTGATAGACGACGACCGGGATACGAAATCCCTCGAAATCGACGGTGTGCGTCTCGATACGCTCGCTGGCGAAGCGCGCGAGGTAGTCGGCGTCTGCCGGAAGGTCGGTATCCGCGGGTGCGTAGTTCTCGGTGTGAACGACGAGATGGTCGCCCGCGGCGTCGGCGACCTCGATCTGTTCGTCCAGCGCGAGAGGGGTGAGTCGCCCGAGACAGAGCAGCTCGGCGAGCGCGTGATACTCCACGCGCCGCCGGGAATCGGGCGAGAGGTCGGTCAGACGGTCGATGGCGCGCCGGTACTTCGGTTCGAACCCGTGTTCCACACACTCCACGGCACCTTCGCGCGTGAGCGGTCGGCGGAGGTTCGCGGTGGCGAAATACTCCCGAATTCGGGTGATCGCTTCCTCGTCGGCGGCACTGAGCGTGGGCGTTCGAACGTCGTATCGAAAGCCATTCTCGGTTTCTCGAACCGTCGCGACGACGCCGGGATGGAGTTCGCGTTGGTCGCGCACGTCCGGTGCGTACCAGGCGTTCGGGTCGTCCGGTGGAATCGGTGGGGGAACCGTCCCGGTATCAGACGTGGCAGGTGTGTCAGAACGCGGTGAAATATTCATCCCAGACATGTCGTTATGAGAATGTTTGGTTCACTATTCTGATTTAAACCTTTGGAAAATTTCGGATTATATATTATTTTTTGACGTGAATATTTCGGACCGTCTACCGTAGACAGTCCGTTCGAGACGGATCAGAAGACACCGAAAGGAATAGACGCCTGCCGTGAGTGGGTTCGACGTATGCGTTTGGCACGGATTCGTACCGCGGACGGGGTGTTGACCGGCGAATACGAGGACGGGACGGTGGACGCTGGCACAGAGTCGTACGTCGTCGGTGACGACGCCGAACTGCTCGCTCCCTGCGAACCGTCGGCACTGTACTGCGTCGGGCGGAACTACGCGGCGACGAACGAACAGATGGACTACGACCGGCCCGAACGTCCCGACTGGTTCATCAAGCCGCCCGTCTCGGTTCGTCCACACGGAGCGGAATTACCGTACCCCGACTGGACGAGCGAACTGACCTACGCCGGGGAACTCGCGGCCGTTATCGACGACCGATGCACGGACCTCGATGTCGACGACGTGGACGACGCGGTTCGCGGATACACGATACTCAACGACCTCGACGCACTCGATCAGGACGGCCGAACCGCCCGGAAAGCGTTCGACGGGTCCGGGCCGTTGGGTCCGTGGATCGAGACGGAGTTGGACCCGACGGACGTCGAGATGACGACGCACGTCGGCGGCGAACTTCGGCAGGAGGCGAACACCTCGGAGATGCTGTTTTCCGCGCGCGAAGTCGTCGCGTTCCTCTCGAAACGGTACACGTTCCAACCGGGCGACGTCGTCTCCTTCGGCAGTCCCGCCAACCCCGGTCTCGTTCGTCCCGGCGAGGCGGTCGAAATCCGATACGACGGTATCGGAACGCTCGAAAACAGGATCATCGACGCGGATTGATCGTGGAAACCGGCGTCGGGGTCGTCGTCCATCCACTCTCTTTTCGGTGAGCGATTGTGCGGGGAAGGAACTCTCAAACCACCAGCGTGCGGATATTTATTATTCGTGCGAATGAAACTCGGTATATGCACCCGACCGTGGGAGATACTCTCTCCCTCACTGCCGAGAAGTACCCGGAACGCACCGCACTGGTGTACCCGCGAAAGGACCAGACCTGGAGCTATCGGGAGTTCGACGAGAACGTGAACCGACTCGCCAACGCGCTCTCCGAGCGTGGTGTCGGAAAAGGTGACCGCGTCTCGACGCTCCTGTTCAACACCAGCGAGATGGTGCTCACGATGTACGCCGCCTCGAAACTCGGCGCGGCGTTCAATCCCTTGAACTTCCGCCTGCCTGCCGGAGAAGTGACGTACATCCTGAACGACGCCGAGAGTTCGGTACTCGTGTACGAAGACGCGGTGGCGGACGTGGTAGCGGCGGCCAGGGACGACCTCGAAACGGTCGAGGAGTTCGTCCACGTGGACGATTCGAGTGCGGACACGTATTTCTACGACCTGCTAGCGGACCAATCGACGGTCGCGCCGAGCGTGGACGTGTCACAGGACGACGACTACATCGTCATGTACACCAGCGGGACCACCGGGCGGCCGAAAGGCGTGGTTCACGCCCACCGGGACATGATCGAACACAGCATGTCCGTGCTCGTGGACCAGCAACTGACCCGGGACGACGTCGGCCTCTCGGCGGCACCGCTCTATCACTCGGCGGAACTCCACGTCTTCCTCATCCCACGGATTCACGTGGGAGCGGCGACCGTCATCCAGCACTCCTTCGATCCGGAGTTGGCGCTCTCGATGCTCGCGGAACACGACGTGACGGTTCTGTTCGGTGCGCCGACGATGTGGCTCGCGATGCTCCAGGCGGACCCGGAATCCTACGACCTCTCCGCGCTCCGACTGGGCGGGTACGGTGGTGCGAGCATGGCACCGGCGACCGTCCGCGACATCCACGAACGAATCGGCTGTGACCTCCTCCAGTACTACGGAATGACCGAACTCGGTCCGGCGGTCACGGTGCTCTATCCGGACGAGCAACTGGAGAAGGCGGGAAGCGCCGGAATTCCGATCCTCAATCACGACGTCCGCATCGCCAGACTCGACGAAGACGGGAACGCGCTCGCGCCGGACGAGGAAGCATCGCCCGGAACCGTCGGCGAAATCATCGTGCAGGGTCCGGCGTTGATGCGGGGATATTGGAAGAGTCCCGAGAAAACCGACGCGGCGATCCGTGACGGATGGTACTACTCCGGCGACCTCGGCTACGCCGACGAGGACGGCTACGTCTGGGTCAAAGACCGTGCGGACAACATGATCATCAGCGGTGGGGAGAACATCTATCCGCGAGAGGTCGAAGACACGCTCCTCGAACACGCCGACGTGTTCGAGGCGGCGGTCGTCGGCGTCCCCGACGACGAGTGGGGCGAGAAAGTGGTCGCGTACGTCGCCGCCGAATCGGGGACGACCGCGGAAACGCTCGATTCGTTCCTCCTCCGGAGCGACGACCTCGCGGATTTCAAGCGCCCGCGGGAGTACGCCTTCGTCGACGAACTCCCGAAGACGCCCAGCGGGAAGATTCAGAAGTTCGAACTCCGCGAGGAGGACGTGTAAGGGTGGAGCGAGCCATCACCACGGCCACGGTTCTCCGTTCTTCCCTCTGTTCGAATTCAAAACATTCTCCGACCGACTGTTGTTTTTATCGAAAAAAGAGTTATATCATAATACCTCGTCGGAGTTCGTGACTGCGGTTCGCCGTTCCACCCTGTCAGCCATCTATATAGTAGTATTATCCCGGTATTACTACTATTGGCGGAAATTGTCCGAATAGTGGTACCAATAGCGCTCCGTTCGGGTATGACTCGAACGGTGGTAATATGAACGCCTATTATAAGCGGTTTTTATGTCCCATCGGCCTCCTCCGAGTGAATGACGCGAAAATCCGAACGGGCGAACGGTGGCACGTCACGACGAAACTTCCTCGCGGTAACCGGCGTCGCTGGCGCAGCAGCCCTCGCTGGCTGTAGCGGCAGTAGCGGCGATTCCAAAGATTCGAGCACGAGCTCGGGAGGCGACGGTTCGGACACGTCCAACGACGACTCCGACAAAACGTCGGAACAGAGCGGCGACACGAAGAGCAAGGACCTCCTGACGGCGGGTGGCTCCTCGACGGTGTACCCCATCACGAACGATGCGGCGTCACTGTGGAACTACAACGCACCGGCGGACGACGAGGAGTACTGGCCACACAGCAAGTACAACATCGACACGAAGAAGAACTTCGCCGACTACTGGGCCTCCCAGTACGACGTTCCGACGAACAGCGACAAGGGCCTCCCGTTCCACGTTTCCGTCGGCCTGAGCCACTCGGGCGTCGGCCTGAACAAGGTCAAGGAAGGGAAGACGGACATCGGCGACGCCTCCGCTCCCGTGCAGGCGGAACTCTCGGGACTCGACAGCTACGACAAGTTCAAGAACCACGTCGTCGGCATCGACGCGATGCAGGTCGTCGTCAGCAAGGACATCAAAGACAGCGGCGTCAACCAGATCACGATCGAAGATCTCGCCAAGGTCTACAGAGGGAAAATCACGAACTGGAGCAAACTCGGCGTCCGGACCGCAAAATTCAGGTCGTCGGTCGTGTCGAAGGGTCGGGTACCCGAACCATCTTCCACGAGAACGTCCTCGACGGGAAGAAGGAAGCGGCCGGTGTCCAGGTGCACAAGGGCGAGAACCAGCAAGTCGCCTCCACGGTGGGTGGCTCCAACAACGCCATCGGCTACGTCGGCTACGCGTTCGTCAGCGACAAAACGCCCGCGCTCCACCTCAAAGTCGATAACACGGTGTACTCCCAGAAGAACGGGAACCTCGGTTCGAAGGATTACCCGCTCAACCGTGACCTGCACTGTTACACCTACGAGGGAACGGACAAGTACGAAGCCGCGTTCATCGGCATGATCATCAGCGAGTTCGGACAGAAGGAGTTCGTCAAGCCGCACAACTACATCATGCTCCCGGAGGACCGCCGGAAGGAAGAGAAGCAGAAGCTCAAGCAGTAAGCCTGGCGATAGCATCCGTCAGCAGCCACAGTATCAGTCATCCGGTTCCGTAACCGCGGAACCACCACTTCGGTTTCATGGACCACACAGTCGTTCACGGTGGGTAGCATCGGTGTGAACGACTCATACAAACAATGTCAGTAACACACATCCTCTCTAATCGTACCGACTCGTTCGGGTTGGGACGGTTGGCGCTCGACGAACGGATCGCCGCCGGGGTCGGCCTCTGTTCGGTCGTTGCGTTCGCTATCGTTTTCCTGATAGAGCCTTCCCTCGCCGTCTTTCCCGTCATCAGCTTCCTGCTGGTGACGCTGTACGGCTGGGTTCGAAATCAGGCCGTAACGGCGCGTGCGCTCACCTTCCTCGCCACCGTCTCGACCATCGTCGTCCTCGGACTCATCACCCTGTTCTTGGTGTTCAAATCCACGACGGCGTTTCGAATCATGGGCCTCGACATCGTGACCAAGACGGACGGCACCCTCTGGTCGTCCTCCGACCGCGTCTTCGCACTCGCCCCGATGATCTGGGGGACGTTCGTCACGACCCTCATCGCGACGTGTATCGCCGGACCGCTCGGCATCGCGGGCGCGATCTTCATCGCGGAGATGGCTCCCGGATGGGTCCGGGACATCGTCAAGCCCGGCGTCGAGATGCTCGCCGGAATCCCGTCCATCGTCTACGGGTTCATCGGGTTCAACATCGTCAATTCGGCGATGATGGACTACCTCGGACTCACCACCTTGGGAAGCCTGTTCGCCGTCGGCCTCGTCATCGGCATAATGGCGCTCCCGACGGTGGTTTCGGTCGCCGAGGACGCGATCACCGCAGTCCCCAATGCGATGCCCGACGGCGCGCTCGCGCTCGGCGTCACGGATTGGCAGACCATCAAGAGCGTCATCCTCCCCGCCAGCGTATCGGGGATTTCGGCCGCCGTCATCCTCGGCGTCGGCCGCGCCATCGGCGAGACGATGCCGCGACGGTCATGCTCGGGCACAACGCGATGTTCCCGAAACCGCTGTACAACGTCTTCGGCAACACCGAGACGCTGACGACGCTCATCGTGAGCCAGTACGGAAACGCCATCGCCGACAAGCCGTACCTCAGCGCGCTGTTCGCGGCCGGTGTCGTGCTGTACATCACCGTCCTCGCGTTGAGCATCGCTTCGCTCCTCATCGAGCGTCGCATGGAAAGTAGGCTCGGGGGGTCGCTATGAGCGACGCCTACGAGGGCGACGTACATCGACGTATGGACACCGATTGGTGGCGAACGGTTACCGTCGCCATCGTCGGCATCGCGTTCCTCTCGATGATCTTTGCGGCCGCGAACGTCTTCAGTTGGATAACCGCGACCGACGTGTTCGGTTCGGTCCACCTGTACACGCTGTACGGCATCGCCCTCGTCCTGACGGGGGCCGGGGTGGTGTTCGTCGGCATCGCTTCCGCGACCGACATCGTCGAGACGCGTGCGAGCGACAAGACGGGAGTGCTTCCCGGTACGCTCGCCGCGACCCTCGCGCTCGCCATAATCGGACTGGTCGTCTCCCAGACGCTCGGAATCAGTTCCACCCTCGGATGGGCCGTTCCCGCACAACTCGCGGGCGTGCTCGTCTTCTTCGGCGTCACGTTTGCGCCGGACGACCTCGGTTCCACGCTCCCGTGGGGGCTGTTCGCCGCGTTCGTCGGCGTGCTCCTTCTCACCGGGGTCATCTCGCCGGAGTGGACGTGGAAACTGACGACGTTCGACCTCGGCATAAAAGGGATAATCGCGATACCGAGCCTCGCCTTCGTCGCCAGTTTGTTGACTGCGTGGTCGGCCGCGAAGGCCACCGAAGGGTTCGGCGTGCGGGGCCAACAGACGGGCGCGTACTTCCTCGTCGGAACGAACGCGTTCTTCATGCTCGGACTGCTCGCCATGCTCGTCCTCTTCGTCACCGAGAAGGGAGCGGGGCGGGCGATGAAGGGGTTTCACATCGGACCGGGGCTCTCGATTCACTGGCCGTTCGTGATGAACGGAAGCGGTCTCGGCGTGATGATTCCGGGCGTCAAGCCCGCCATCGTGGGAACGTTCTGGCTGGTCCTCGGTGCCATTCTGGTTTCGGTCCCGCTCGGCGTCGGTGCGGCGGTGTTCCTCACCGAGTACGCCGAACGCGGATCGTTCACTTCCATCGTGGATATCGTGACCAACGGCCTCTGGAGCACGCCGAGCATCGTCTACGGTCTGTTCGGCTACGCGTTCCTCCTGCCGCGTCTCGGCGGCCGACCGAGCGTGCTCGCGGGGCAACTCGTGCTCGGTTTCATGCTCCTGCCGCTCGTCCTCATCACGAGCCGTGAGGCCATCCAATCCGTTCCGGACGCCTACCGGGACGGGAGCGTCGCACTCGGGGTGACGCGGTGGCAGACCATCAGAAGCGTCGTCCTTCCGGCGGCGGTTCCGGGAATCATCACCGGTGTCATCCTCGGCGTCGGCCGAATCGCCGGTGAAACCGCACCGCTCATCCTCGTCACCGCGGGCGGCCTGAACGACCGGGGAATTCACGTGCTCGACAGCTTCAAGTTCTCGACCGCGCCGCCGTTCGTGACGAACGATGCGCTATTGCACTCTTCGAGCGCCCTGCCGTATCAGATATACGCGGTCATCGAGGCTGGCGTCAGCGGTAGTGAGGAGTTCGGGTGGGCGACCGCTTTCCTGCTCCTCGTCGTCATCATCTGCTTCTACGTGGTCGGTATCGCGACGCGACTGTACTTCCAGCGGAAACTGAACCAATGAGCAAGACAATTACGACTCGGGTAGACGGTGAATCGGCGGAGGAAACGAAATCGGAGTGGACGGACTACACGTTCGCGGGCGAAACGGCCATCTCCGTCGAGGACCTCGACGTGTTCTACGACGACGATCAGGCGCTCCAATCGGTTTCGATGGACATTCCGAAACGGAGCGTCACCGCGCTTATCGGCCCGTCCGGATGTGGGAAATCGACCTTCCTCCGGTGTCTCAACCGCATGAACGACAGGATTCGAGCCGCACGCGTCGATGGATCCGTGGAATTCGAAGGGGCGGATATCTACGACGACAACGCGGATATCGTCCAACTCCGACGGAAGGTCGGAATGGTGTTCCAGAGTCCGAACCCGTTCCCGAAATCGATTCGGGACAACATCACCTACGGGCCGCGCAAGCACGGCGACATCGACACCGGCCTGCTCGCGTCGCTGCTCGGCCGCGACGACAAGGACGAGGCGGAGAAACTCGTCGAACGCTCGCTGCAACGGGCCGCCCTCTGGGAGGAGGTGGAAGACAGATTGGACGACAGCGCGCTGGGACTCTCCGGCGGACAACAACAACGGCTCTGCATCGCCCGTTGTCTCGCGGTGGACCCCGAAGTCATCCTGATGGACGAACCGGCGAGCGCGCTCGACCCCATCGCCACCTCGAAGATCGAGGACCTCATCGAGTCGCTGGCCGACGAGTACACGGTCATCGTCGTCACCCACAGCATGCAACAGGCGGCCCGCATCAGCGACCAGACCGCCGTGTTCCTCACCGGCGGCGAACTCGTCGAATACGACAAGACGGACAAGATCTTCGAGAACCCGGCGAGCCAGCGCGTCGAAGACTACGTGACTGGCAAGTTCGGATGACGGTGGAACTGGCGGACAACACGAGGACGGTGCAGGCGACGGGGAGTTCCTCGTACACCATCTCGCTGCCGAAGAAGTGGGCGGACGAGCACGGCATCGACGCCGGGATGGAACTCTCGTTCTACCCGGCACACGGCGGGGAACTCGTCATCAAACCAGACCGGGATTCCTCGGAAAACTCCAGCGAGGCCGAGCGTCCCCGCGTCGATATCACCGAACTCCCACCGACCGACGTTCGACAGGTCGTGACCGCCCTGTACGCCACCGGCAGCGAGGCGTTCGTCCTCGTCTCCGGGAACGGACTCGGTTCGGAACAGCGCCGGGCGGCGTCGAACGCGGCATCGGGAAAGACCGGACTGGAGGTGAGCCGCGAGTCGGAGACGGAACTCTCGCTCAGGATGGTCATCGACACCGCCGCCGTCTCCCTCGAACGGACCGTCCTTCAGCTTCAATACGCCACGCTCTCGATACAGCGAGACGTCGTCGGTGCCCTCGTGGACGGCCATCTCGACGACATCGACCAAATCGACCGGTGGCACGACGACGCGTCACGACGGTTCGAAGTTCTCGACGGCCAGTTCCGGCGTGCGCTCGGCGATATACGGGAACTCGACCGACTCGGACAGTCCCGCCGTGCCACGTTCGACCGATACACGACGGCCCGGGAGTTGCTCCCCGTCGGAGAGGGGTTCCAGCGCGTGGCCGACCTGCTTTACGACCGGAGCGACATCGAGGGGGTCGCTTGGGCCGACGAATTCGACGACTGCGCTCGACGGGCGCGTTCGCTCACGGAGGAAGCGGTCGATGCTGTACTGACGGCCGAACGACCGCCGTACGACACCGTCCGGGCCGCTCGGACGCTCTCCGACGATGTCGCGGAACTCCATCGCCGAGCGGACGAGGAGACCGATAACTCCTACGTCTGGACGCTCGCGCTGGTCGGTCTCGAACGCTCGGCGACGAGCGCGAGCGAGATCGCCGAGCGGGCGGTGCAGGCGTCGCTTCGATGATGTAAATATGATATTTTTCACCAATTTCACCGCACAGGCTCAAGTATCTACAGTGTCTGGAATCGGATATATCGATGATAGACGTGGAAAATTTGCGGAAGGAGTTCGGCGGGTTCACCGCCGTCGAGGGAAGTAGCTTTTCCGTCGCCGATGGGGAGGTGTTCGGCATCATCGGGCCGAACGGGGCGGGGAAGACGACGACCCTGAAGATGCTCGCCGGACTCATCGAACCGACGGCCGGGAGCGCACACGTCGCGGGATACGACGCACAGAATCCCGAGATGCGGGCCCAACTGGGGTTCCTCCCGGAGGAGTCGCCGCTGTACGAGGACATGACGCCGACCTCGTATCTGTCGTTCTTCGCCGACCTCTACGACGTGCCGACCGAAACGGCGACGGAGCGGATTCACGACACCCTCGACCGACTCGATCTGGACCACCGCGACCGGCGCTTGGGCGACATGTCAAAGGGGATGCGACGCAAGGTCGCCATCACCCGCTCGCTGGTCAACGATCCGGACGTGCTGATTTACGACGAACCCGCGAGCGGTCTCGATCCGCTCACGACGAACTACATCATCGAGTTCACCCGCGAACTGAGCGACTCCGGCAAGACCGTCGTGTTCAGCGCGCACAACCTGTTTCACGTCGAGAGCATCTGCGACCGAATCGTCGTGATGAACGACGGTCGCATCGTCGCCGGGGGGAGCGTCGAGGAACTCCGCGCGGAACACGGCCGGACGGAGTATCACGTCTCCACGACCGTCGAGGTGGCCGACGCGGTACGGGAGAACGGAACCTACCGCCGCGTCGTAGAAAGCATGGACGCAGTCGCGGAGACGCGCGAACTCGCCGAGACAGCGGGCGGGTCCGTCGTGGACATCGAGACCCGTTCGCCCAGTTTGGAGGACATCTTCCTCGATTTGGCGACCGACGCGCCTGACGTGGAGGGGCGTCCGTGAAGCGCCGCAAGACGCTCCGCATCGCGCGCTGGGAACTCTCGAAGAACACCGGGAGTTTCGATCGGCGGACGGTCGCCATCGCCGCCGCGGTCCTCCTGCTGGTCGGCGCGCTCACGCCGATGGTCGTGAGTCGAGGGAACACCGTGGACGACGGCATCTATCGCGTCGGCGTCTCGAAGGAAAGCCAGTACTACGGCCCGGTCGCGAGCGATCCGACGTTCGTCGCCGTCGAACCGACGCAGAAGAACTTCGACTCGGGGCGTTTCGACGTGTTCGTCTGTCCCGAACACGTCGTGGGCTGTCCGCGTCACACGGTCGAATGGAAGGATTCGCCCAAGGGAAAGGCGGCGCTCGCCGAACTCCGGTCTGCCGTCCAGCGGTACAACGACCGACGGATGGCCGACGAATCCGACCGCGCGCCGCGTTTCCGGTGAACGTCACGCTCCGGTACGTCGAGCAGAACGCGACGGCTTGGACTGGAACGAGCGGGTCAGGGTCGCGCGTCGGTGCCCGAACGACGACGAAGGCCGGACAGGTCAATCTCGGTGGCGGGAGCGACAGCGGTGGTGCGGGAAGTCGCGGAAGCAGTGGTACGGGAAGTCGCGGGAGCGATGGTTCGGCAAACGACTCCTCGTCGGGTGCCGTGCGAGCGCCGTCCGTCGGGAGCGGGTCGTCGCTATTCGCCGACAGTACGCGGCAGGGAACTCCCTCGGACATTTCGCCGCCGTTCCCGTTCGAGTCGCTGGTGCTCGCGTTCGCGTTCGTCCTGCCGATGAACTTCGTGATTCAGGCCTACGCCAGCAGCATCATCGAGGAGCGAATCAACGACCGCGGCGAACTCCTGCTGGTTTCCCCGGTCTCCCGCGGCGACATCATCGCCGGGAAGACCCTGCCGTACTTCGTCGGCATGGTCGCCATCGCGGCGGCGACGGCGCTTGGTATCGTTCACTTCACGCCGAACGTCGCCGACCGTCCGGTCGCCATCGCAGGAGCGGCCTTGATCTCCGTCGCGTCGGTCGTGCCCATCGCGCTGTTGTTCCTCGCGTGTGCGTTCGTCGCCGCGATGTTCGCTCGGTCGTTCAAGGAACTCACGTTCGTCACGGTGTCGCTCAGCGTGTTCCTCACCGCGTACGCCTTCGTTCCGTCCATCTTCACCGACGTCCACCCCATCGCGGCGATATCGCCGCTCTCGCTGGTCGTTCGCGTGCTCCAAGGCGAATCGGTCGCGTTCGGGCAGTACGCCTTCTCCACCCTTCCGCTGTTTCTCACCGCGGGCGCGCTGTTCGCGCTCGGCGCGGGCGTCTACCGCGAGGAGGACATGTTCACCCAGCGCCCGGTTCTGTTGAAGGCGCTCGATGCGCTCGACGGTCAACTTCGCGGGAAGCGGAGCGTCGCGACGCTCAGCGCGCTCTCGATTCCGTTCGTCTTCGTCGCGGAACTGCTCGCCGTCGCGCTCCTGTTCGCGCTTCCGGTCGCCCTCTCGCTTCCCGTCCTGCTCGTCGTCATCGCGGTCATCGAGGAGGTCGCGAAGAGCGCCCACGTCTACGCCGGGTTCACTCACGAGCGATTCGACCGCTCGCCGGGGACGTACCTCGTCCTCGGTGCACTGAGCGGTTTCGGCTTCTTCGCCGGGGAGAAACTGACCGCCATCGCCCAGTTGGTCGGCCTGCCGAACCTCGAACTCGGACGGGCGGCGTTCGGCGTCACCACCGGCCTCGGCGTGGACGCGTCGCCGCTCGTATTGGCTGGACTGCTGTTCGCGCCGCTGGTGCTCCACACCGTCACCGCGAGCATCACCGCCTACGGTGCCAGCAGGGACCGAACCTGGTACGTCTGGACGCTGGTCGTGGCGACGCTGGTTCACGCCGCGTACAACCTGACGGTGGTGACCACCCTTGGATAACCGTCTCACCGTCGCACGGCGCGAACTGGCCTCGCTTCGGAGCGAGAAGACCATCGTGCTGGCGATTCTGATCCAGTTGCTCATCGCGGCGTTCTCGTCGTTCCTCGCGGTCGGCCTCGTTTCGATGTACGACCCCGGTTCGGTTTCCGACGGGTTCGTCGTCTCGTTCGGCGTGACGGGGAACGCGACGGAGGACGTGAATCACGTCCTCGGGACGGACAGTAGTTGGCAAGCGGTGCAGTATCCCTCCCAGCGGGCCGCGATGGGCGATTTCCGGGACGGGAAGATACAGGCCATCCTCCACGTGGACCGCACCGCGGACGGGAGCGTTCGAGTCGATGCTATCGCTCCGGACGGCAACATCCGGACGACACTGGTCGTAACCCAGATAAAGAAAGTCCTCGGGCAGCTCGAACGCACCGAACGGGACCGACTCAGCTATCGACTCGAACGGTCGCCCGTCGCGCAGGTTCCCGAGTCGGGTGCGAGTCCGTACTTCGGCTTCACCTACACCGTGCTCGTCCCGCTGTTGATGTTCCTGCCGGTGTTCATCAGCGGGTCCATTACGGTCGATACCATCTCCGAGGAGTTCGAACGCGGAACGCTCGAACTCCTCCGCGTGACGCCGCTGACGGACGTCGACATCGTGGACGGGAAACTGCTGGCGATGGGTATGCTCGCGCCGCTACAGGCCGGGGCGTGGCTGCTCCTCCTGTCGTTCAACGGAACGAGCGTGTCCAACCCGCTCGAAATCATTTCCCTCGTCGCGGGTTGTTCGGTCGCCGTGGTCGCGCTTGGCGCGACGCTGGCACTCCGATTCCGCGACAGAAAGCGAGCACAGTTTCTCTTTTCGATGGCACTGCTCGTCGTCTTCAGCGCGACGTACTTCCTCCCGGAAGCGCCCGCGAACTCCGTGGCGAAACTCGCCATCGGCAGTCCGACGCCGCTGACGCACGCCGTGGTCGTCGTCTATCCGCTCTGCTCGCTCGTCGGGTACGCGTTGGTCCGTCGGGCCATCGGCGGGAGTCATCTCCTGACGACTGCGTGAACGCCGTCCGAGCGATTTCAATTTCGGTTCCGATTCCGATTTCGAACTGGGTCCTCGGTTCGAACCCGACCGTGACGAACGACGAATTCACGTCGACCATCGTATCTGTCCGATATCAGTGATTGTTTACAATTGCACATTTATACCAATACATAGAGCATTGAATCAATACCTCTTGCTAATATAAATCTACTCGTAGTTCCGGAAACGAGGCGTCGTATGGTGTCACAACGACTCCAGGCGTTGAATCGGCGGACGTTCGTCGGAACCGGTGCGGCCGTGGCCAGTACGGCCTTCACGGGCGTCGGACTCGCGCGTGAATCGTGCAACGACGACGAGCACGACGACGAATCCGGACGCGGGGACCACGGTGCGGACGAGGACGACGTGACGTACGTCGCCCACCGCGGCTACAAGGGACTCCATCCGGAGAACACCCTCCGCGCGTTCGAGGCCGCCTCCCGGACGGCGGACATGATCGAACTCGACATCATGCCGTGTGCGGGCGGCGAAATCGTCGTCTTCCACGACGAGAAACTGGGGTCGCGCGACGGCGTACCCGCGGACTCACGGACGAACACGGGTACGTCTGGGAGAATTCGTGTGACACGGTGCGGAACGCGAACGTCCTCGGAACCGAGGAAACCATCCCGCTCCTCTCGGAAGCGCTGGAGGCTATCCCGAACCACGTCGGCGTGAACATCGAGTTCAAGAATCCCGGGTCGGCGGCGGCACAATCCTCCACGAACCTCGAAGGCGACGAATTGAAGGCGGGGAAAGAGCGCTGGCGCTCGTTCACCGAGGACGCGCTCGACATCATCGCCGACCACGACAACGAAATCCTCGTCTCGTCGTTCTACGAGGCGGCCATCGCCACGGTTCGCGAGGTGAACCCCGACATGCCCGTCGGCTACCTGCTCTGGGACGACATCGAGCGCGCCCTCGACATCGTCCGCGAGTACGACTGCGAGGCGGTCAACCCGCCGTACAACATGGTCAAGGGGTCGCCGTTCTTCGACGACCCGTACTACCTCGACGACCCGAACTTCGCCGACATCGACCTCGTGCAGGCCGCTCACGACGAGGGCCGCGAGGTCAACGTCTACACCCTCGATACGTGGTATCAGGCCGAGCAACTCGCGGAGGCGGGCGTGGACGGAGTTATCGTCAACTACCCGAACCTGCTCCGAGAGTAGTCGCTACGGAAAGCGAAAGAACGTCTTTTCGAGCGGTTCCCACGGTGCTACTCGCTCGAATCGTGTGAGAAAAGCGCGCTCGTGGGGTTACATCTCGACGGTTGTCCCGCAGTCGGGACATTCGAGAAACATCCCGTCGTCGCCCATCCCGAACGCGAGAACATCGCTCTCACACTCCGGGCAGGGCTGTGCGACGCGCACTTCGGTCGAGTCGCGTGGCGCGCCGAGCGCGAGCGCGACCACGTCGTCGTCGGATTCGTTGCGTCCCTGCTGGTACTCACCGGCCGGGAACCGAATCGCTTCCCCGGCACCAATCTCGGCGATCTCGCTTTCGGCGTCCGGTTCGGGTTTGGTCTCGAACGTCGCGGTTCCCTCCACGATGTAGAATATCTCCTCCTGATCGAGGTGCGTGTGCAGTCCGCCCGAGAAGGCCTCGCCCGGTTCGAGGGCGTAGTGGTTGATGGACATATCCTCCGTCTCCAGCGCGTCCGAGAGTCCGCGACGGTCGGCGTCACCCATACTTCCGGATTCCACGTCGTCGATGTCGATTCTCTGCATACGATTCGATACGGTGCTCGTGGATTATAGGTTTGTTCGTCCTTCCCGTCGCGGTTGTTCGAACGGAACGCGTCCGTCGGGTTCTCTCATCTCCCCTGTGAACGAATCAGACCACAGCACTTTCTCTCTCCCCGCCGTACTCCCCCCGATGTACGACAACATCCTCGTCCCGACCGACGGGAGCGAATCGGCCATGGAAGCGACGGACAACGCCATCGAGTTGGCCACGGCGTTCGACGCGACGATCCACGCTGTGTACGTCGTGGACATCGGCGCGATGTGGGCCGACGCGTACGAGGGCAACGTTCTGCACGACCTCGAATCGCGCGGGAGGAAAGCGGTCGGACGGGTGCGCGAACGGGCGGAAGACGCGGGCGTCGATATCACCGACGAAGTGGTCACGGGCGGGAGCCCCTATCGCGTGATATTGGACTACGTCAACGAGAACGATATCGACTGCATCGTGATGGGAACCCACGGACGGCGCGGCCTCGAACACTACCTGCTCGGAAGCGTCGCCGAGCGCGTCGTGCGGTTGGCCGACGTGCCGGTGATGACCGTCCACGGCTCCGACGAGTAGGGTTTTTCGAGCCGAAATCCGGAAACCGACGCGACGATTGATGGTTATTCCCCGCCTACGTACACGTCATGGCGGTTCCGTTGGTCGTCGCTATCTTCATCGCGCTGGGAATCGGCCTCCTCATCGGCATCGAACGGGAGTGGAGCGACCCCGGAACCCCCTTCGCCGGGAGCAGAACGCTCCCGCTCATCGCCGGATTCGGCGCGCTCGTGCAGGCGTTCTTTCCGGACCTCCTGCCGATTGCGGTCGTCCTCGTCGGTGGGTTGGTCGTCGTCGCCTACGTCCGGGTGGCGACGACGGGCGACATCGGGATGACGACGGCGGTTGCGACGATGTTGACCTTCGTCTACGGCGCGATGGCGACCCACTCGGACACGGGGCTTCGGTTGGCCGTCGTCCTCGGGACGGTGACGATGGCCCTGCTGGCCGAGAAGCGGGCGATCCACGAATTCGCGGACCGCCTCGACGAGGCGAGATGCGCGCGAGCCTGAAGTTCCTCATCGTGGCGCTCGTCGTCTTTCCCCTGTTGCCATCCGAGCGAATCGCGGCGTTGGGTGGACTGGACCTGCGATTCGTCTGGTTGATGGTCGTCTTCGTCAGCGGTATCAGCCTCGCCGGGTACGTGCTGGCGAAACTCGTCGGCAGCGAGGTCGGCTTCGAAGTGACGGGCGCGCTCGGCGGATTGGTCTCGTCCACGGCAACGGCCGTCTCGATGGCCGAGAACGCGCGCCGTGACGACTCGCTCACGGGGCTCTGTGGCATCGCCACGGTCATCGCCTCGCTCGCGATGTTCGTCCGAATCCTGTTGGAGGTCCTCGTCGTCAATCCGGCGCTGTTCGTCCCCGTCGTCGTGCCGATCACCGGGATGACCGTCGTCGGCGTGGTCGTCGCGGCCGTCGAATATCGCGGTATCCGTGGGGACGCTCCGTTGGCCGCGGACATCGAGAACCTGTTTCGACTCTGGCCAGCGCTCCTGTTCGGCGTCTTCTTCGCGCTCGTGCTCGTCGCCTCCGCGGCGCTCAGCGCCGAGTTCGGGGCGGTCGGCGTCTATTCGGTCGCTATCGTCTCCGGACTGGTCGATATCAACGCCATCACGATTTCGTTGAGCAACCTCTCACGGAGCGGTGACATCTCGACGGCGACGGCGACGGGCGGAATCGTCCTCGCGGCGAGCGTCAACACGGCCGTCAAAATCGCCGTCGTGTGGCTGTTCGGAACGCGAGCGCTGGGGAGAACGGTCGTCGTCGTTCTCGGCGTCGTCGCCGCCGTGGGAATCGGGTTCGTCGTGCTGTGAACGGGGCCGAAGTGACCCGGCCAGTTACCGGCCACCGTCCCGCAGAACGGGCGTTACGAATTGGCTTGGCCGAGCGTCCCGCCCTTCCGTATCGGATGCCGAATCACCGCGCTCGTCGGAGACTGGTCGGTAACTGTCGTGAGATATCGATGCGACGCCATCGGCGGTCGGAATCTCTCATTGGACGACTCACGAACCTCAGATTACTTAAATTGTCACAATATGGATAATATAGTTGGGATAATGGTGAGATACGTGCTGGGTTTCTAAAACCTGATTCGTTTGCGAACGAATCGACGTCCAAGGGTACTCTCCAGACCGGTCCGTTCCCTCTACGTACAGCACCGCTTTTTCGCCCCCACTACTCACAGAATCCGAGTTTCACCCCGGACCGAAGACGAGGTTCTAAAATTCGTCCGATATTTCGAAACGTTTCCAATTCTTGTCGGATTTCTCGCTGTCACCGAATTCTTTTATATAATATTCATGAATAACTATAATGTATACCTACCATCTTTATTATTTGTGATGGACGACAAAAATAGCGATCATGGACCGGAAGAGAACTCCGACGACTGTTTCCGTCTGAACCGACGGCGGGCGATTCAACTCGCCGGTCTCGGGGTAGGGAGCATGGCGGTTCCGGGACTCGGTTCGTCATCGGTACGTGCGGCGGACGGGGAGTGTGCCGAAGGACCGTTCGAGCGGACTTACTCCGGGGGGACGGTGAACTTCGGGAAGATAGCCTCCCGTCCACAGCGGAGCGTGAAGACGGAGGACACGGGTGCGGGGTCTCCGGTGAACGGGGCGGAAATCGAGGCGTCACGGGCACACGGATACCACGGACGTCATCGTCACGACCAAGAGGACCGTCACTGGCACCGACACCACGGCGACGAGGACGAACTGTCGATTTCCACCGAGTACGACGGCGTGAACGCCGAAGGGACGTCCGGCGGCGTCCCGTCCGACTCGCAGATAGCGGCCGGATACGGAAAGGTCATCCACGCGCTCAACACGCAGGTCGCCGTGTTCGACAAACGATCCGGACACGAGGAGCAGACCGTCCAGTTGAACGATATCTTCGCGCCAGTTATCGACGAACCGGAAGGAGGCTACGTGTACGGCGAACCGTTCGTCTTCGACCCACGGGCGCGCTACGACCGGCGGGAAAACCGGTTCGTCGTCGCCGCGACACAGTACGAACCCGGCATCACCGAGGACGGGGAAATCATCACTCGGGAAGAACAGGAGGAACGAGCGGGCGGTGAACCGGGCGAAGGCGGGGACGATGGAGAAGACGGTGGCGAAGAGGACGACGAGGCGGAAACCGAAGCGGAAGCGCTGGAACGCCCACCACAGGGATGGTGGTTGGTCGCCGTCTCCCGGAACGCGAACCCGAACGGGAAGTGGAACGTCTACCGGATTCCGCCGATAGACAACGAGGGACTCGTCGATTATCCCACGCTCGGATTGGACAGGGACGCAATCTACCTCGCACAGAACTTCTTCGCCGACGAGGTGTCGGTGACGATGGTCACGCTCGACAAGGAGGCGCTGTACCACGGGCGCGACGTGACGGGGTATCACTTCACCGACTTGGACAACCCGAACGTCGACGGTGACGACTTTACCGTTCAACCGGCGCTCCAGCCGTTCTCTGGGGGCCAATACGGAACGTTCTACCTCATCGACTCCATCTTCCCCGACCCGACGGCGAGCGCGCTCACGCTCTGGGAGTTGACGAGTCCGCTGGAGGACCCGAAACTGGAGTGTCACACCGTCCCGGTCGAACCGTTTTCCTATCCGCCGACGGCCCGACAACCGGACTCGGACAAGCGCATCGACACGCTCGGGACGCGCCAGATGAACCTCGATTACAACGATGGGTCACTGTGGACGGCCCACACCATCGCCTACGACTGGACCGGCGACGGCGAACCGGTCGCCGCCGTCAAGTGGTACGAAGTGGACACGCGTTCGAAGGAAGTCGTCCAGAGCGGCGTGTACGGCGAGGCGGGAACGTCGTACTTCATCCCGACCGTCCAGTCGGACGGCGACTCGACCATCATCACGCACAACGTGAGCGGACCCGACACGTATCCGAGCATGGCGGTCGCAGGCCGGACCGAGGAGTACACCCTGAACAAACTGGAGGACTCCATCGTCGTCGAGGAAGGAAAATCACGGTACGACTACGGCGAGGGAGGGGAGGTTATGCGCTGGGGAGACTACAACGGAATCTCCGTGGACCCGCGTACCGGCACGTACTGGACCGTGAGCCAGTACTCGCCGGACATCGACATCGACCCGGACGCGGAGGAACGTGACCCGTATCACACCCGAATCGCCGAGCTGTCGTTCGACGGCCGTTGGCACCACGGTCGCGGCCACGGTCACCACGGCTGGAAGTAAGATCGACCGCTGACGAAACCGTCGTCAGCCGACCGAACTCATTTCTCAGTCGCCGATTCGTTCGTTTCTTCGGTGTGATCGGTGTCGAAGAAGACGGCGTACAGACACGCCCAAACGTCCGCTCGCTTCGTTTTGTTTTGAACTTTCATCGGTAGTCTCCCGTCTCTCCTTCGAGACGAATTATTTAGGTTGGCCTAAAACACGCGGCGTCATAAATATTTGGGAGCGGTCGGTCGGCAACGTCCCCAGGACGATAACTGGTCGTTCCGGTTGCGAACCGTTCCGAACGAACCCCGAACCGATTCGAAGTACGAAACGGAAGCGAGTTCGCTCTCTCATCCGGGAACCCAATCTGTTTAGGATAAACGCTTAATTCGATATATTACTCCTACATAGTGGGGAAAGAATGGCGGGCGCGACTGGACAAAACGGAATCTGAAGCAAGCAGCGGCGAGTGCCCCCGCCAACACCGGACCGCCGCTACTCGCGGTGGTGTGGCCGTCGAATCGACGTTGGAAGCAAGGTACGTCGTCCCGAGTCGAGCGAGATCGACGTTCGCGGCCACACCAACACTGACCAGAAGGGGATTTCCGGCAGACGGGACGAAATCGTCAGCGTACGGGCGATAAACGACGGTGTCGTGTCACCGTCGAATCGGAAACCGGCCGCTCGTACGCGTTCTACGACCGAACGAGTCGATATCACCAACCCGGGCAGCGGTCGATGGATATCGACGTTCGAGCGGTCACTTTTTTCGACCCGCGAAACCACAAGAGACAGGCCAGTCCACGAGTAACTATCGCGGAACGATACGTCCATGGAACGAAGGGACTCGGATGACCAGTTCGGTTTCGACGAGAACGTCAACTACATGGGACGAGCGCTCAGGGCGCTCGTCCCGCAGCGGGTCGCCCGGCGGAGCATCTCGGTTTCGGTTTCGACGCCGGACGAGAGGTACGAAATCGGTGACGAGATACCCATCACCGTGACGTTCGACAATCGAAGCCCGTTTCCCGTCGTCGTGGAGACCCCACAGCAGCGACTCTGGGGATGGGAAGTGAACGGGGAACTCGAAGCCAGCGACGAAACCTATTACGTTCGAAACCGACCGAACGCCTTCTACTTCCGCGCTCGGGAGAAAAAGCGGGCCAGCGTGACGTGGGACGGGTGGTTCCAACGTGAAAACGAACCCACCCGCCGGGTCGCCGCCGACCCCGGCGAGTACACCGTCGCGGCATACCTCGCCACCGAAAACGAACGACCGAGGGGCGAAACCACCATCACGCTTCGGTAACTCACTCGGCGTCGTTTTGCCGCCACCACAACGCCCCGAGACCCGCACCCACGCAACCAACGGCACCGACCGGGCCGTACCTGTCGAGGAGATTTTCGCCGCCGGACGATTCGGTCGAATCCGCAACCACGGTTCCCGTTCCCGTCGATGTCGCCGTTCCGTTGCCCGTGGCGGTTTCAGTGGTCGTCGTTTCGTTCGTCGTGGTGGTTGTGGTAGTCGTGGTAGTCGCGGTTTCGGGACCGAACCCGGCGTCCGCGAGCGCCTGCCGAAGGGTCACGATTTCGATACCCCGTCGTTTCGCCGCCCGAATCATTCGGCGGATTTTCTCCGGCGTGACCTCTTCGCGCTGGGTATGTGCGCCGAAAACACCGAGCGCGTTCGTCTCCGCGATGGTGTCGAGTTCCCCGCTGATGGTCTCCCAATCGGTGTACTCGATGAAGTAGTCGCGTCGGATTCCGTACGGATCGATCTGCCCGCGAGAGTTGATACCGTCCGAATCGACGGCGTTCGCAACGCCGGTATAGAACTCCTCGGTAAACCGCTCCGCGTAACCGGAGAACTGATCGAAGGGAGCAAGAAGGTTGTCCACCTCGAAACCGTACGATTCGAGCGTCCGTTTCGAGTCGTGAAGGAGATACCGCATCGTTTTCGGCGTCAATCGCTCCCGGGCGGTGTCGGCGTCGAAGGTCGTTCCGACGGGTTCGTCGAGCACCATGTATCGGTCGTCGTCGTCGTTTCGACCCGATCCGACGATTTTCCGTGTGACAGACTTGTTCCCGTCGTAAATCTCGACTTCGTACCCGGGGTGGAAGGGATGGGAGGCGTGAGGTCCCTTCGGGTACGCCCGGGTATCATCCGGTTCGATGTCCGCTGCGAGTGGAAAGGACGTGAGCGACGTGTGATCCCTGGTGTGGGACATGATCTCGAACCCGAACGACTCCATCTCCGACAACTCGTCCGCGGTTGCCGCCCGACTCATGCTCTCCGACCCATCGGTACCCACCCATTTGGAGACGACTCCGATGGAGGCCGGAACGCCCTCCTCTTTGTGCACCGGAAACGCTTTCGTGTAATCGGTTACCGGTCCATCGTCGTAAACGAGAACGATTCGACCCTTAGTAGTCGGCTTCGCGCTGACCGTTCCGGTTACGACCCTACCTGCGATCGCTGTCGCCGTCGCTGACGTGATGAACTCTCGGCGTGACACTGCCATTGGATAATTCTGCGACGACGTTCGTAAGTATAAGTATCCAGCACCTGTTGTGTCTTAGGAAGTCGTTACTTAATCGATGTAGCTACGGTCCGATGATCCCGATCCCCGTGGACGGAACAGTATACGAGATTGACATCGAAATACGGTCGAAATAATATCAGAGATAGCACAGACTAGGTTTGGAACGATGACTCGATAGGAGCGTTGTCAAAAAGTTCGACGGGTCCCTTCGAGGGACGTTACTGTTGAATGTCGTCGATAACGTCGTCTCGGTGCCGATGACACGCTGCCTCGTGGAGCGACGTTCCGTGTTGGGTCGGCACCTCGTAGTCGGGGATTTCTTTCGCACAGACGCTCGTTTCGGCGAACGACTCGTTCAACAGTTCCGTCGCACCGTCCCAATCCCCAGCCACTATTCGGCCGATGGCGTCGTCCACGATGCTCCCCGCCTCACCCTGCGGGGTCGTTCCATCGAAGAAACGGTCCACGAGGTCCGACTCCGTCGTCGGTTCGAACGACCGGCGCTGGACTTCCCGGAGGAACCGACGCGTGTCGTCCCACTCATCGCGCGAGAAGTCGTACTCCTTCGGCGCGATGAGTTTCGGACAGCGGGTCCGGAATCGACAGCCACTCGGCGGGTCGATGGGCGACGGCACGTCGCCCTCCAGCACGCCGCGCGTCTCGGCAACGCGCGGGTCGGGCACGGGAATGGATTCGA